>NZ_JBVJLS010000017.1:0-218286 GCF_055584605.1 Nocardia sp. NPDC102475
GCGACCACGCGCTGCACACCGAACATTTCCCGGGCCACCCGCGCGGAGATGATGTTGGAGTTGTCGCCGGAGGAGACCGCGGCGAAGGCGTCGGCATCACCAGCACCTCGCGGTGCGCGGGCGCCAGGATCTTCATCAATTCCCGGGTGGCCTCGCGACGTTCGGACGCGATCGCCCACTCCTCCGGGCCTGCGGCGGTCGATGCGCACGAATTCCCGCAGCGCAATACGGTCCTCATCGTCGGGCGGGCGGTACCCCCGCTCGGCGGTGACCGATACCGTGCTGCCCGCGCGCACCCGCAACTCGTCCCAACACGACGGCAGCACCGGTGTCAGCACCGTGTGCCCGTTGCAGGTCACCGTGATCCGCGAGGTGAACCGGCCCGCGGTGTCGGCAAGATCTTCGGCCGTGTCCGCGGTGAGCGCACCCGCCGCCGTGAACTCCTCGACATACATCGCGACCACCTCACTCTCTGCCGGCCAGTGTAGGAGGCTGTGGCATCCCCACGGGATCTCCACAATCACCGCATCTGGTCTCCATCGCTGCCGGTTAGGGTCGGGGCATGCGTAAATGGGTGGACCGGGTGGTGCTCGGGCTTGGGTGGTGCGCCTTGGTGGCGGGAGTTCTGGGGATCGTGCTGCATTTCGGGACGTGGCGGCGGCAGGCTGTGGTGCTGTTGGCATCGGGTGCGTCGTATTTGATGCTCGGGGCAGTGTTGGGGTTGCTGTTGTTCCTGATCGCGCGGGGGTGGAAGAGTGCGGCGGCGGCCGGGGTGATCGTCGCGTCGGTGTTGTGGATGCAGGTGCCGATGTTCGTTCCGGAGGGTCGGGCGGCGAGTGGGCCGGAAGTTTCGGTCATGCAGTCGAACCTGTTGTTCGGGAAGGCGGATGCGGCGGCGGTGGTTCAGGCGGTGCGGGAGAACCGGGTCGAGGTGCTCACCGTCGACGAGCTGACACCGGAGGTTGCGCAGCGACTCGCGGCGGCCGGAATCGAAGAGTTGCTGCCACATCAGTTCCTACAGCCCCGTGGGGGCGGTAACGGCACCGGGATCTACAGCCGATATCCGTTGCGGGACACCAAGAAATA
This sequence comes from Nocardia sp. NPDC102475, assembly GCF_055584605.1. Classification (NCBI taxonomy): domain Bacteria; kingdom Bacillati; phylum Actinomycetota; class Actinomycetes; order Mycobacteriales; family Nocardiaceae; genus Nocardia; species Nocardia sp. NPDC102475. Next base: position 1,087 of record NZ_JBVJLS010000017.1, read on the forward strand.
CGACGGATTCTGGATGAACAATCTGTCCGCCACCATGGAGCATCCACAGCGCGGACCGGTCGCGGTGTTCGCATTCCATCCGGTGCCGCCGTCGGTCGACTTCGCGGCGTGGAGCTCGGAACTGGACAGGATTCGCGAAATACTCGACGCGCAGCAGGGGCCCGCGATCGTCGGCGCGGATTTCAATGCCACCCGCGATCATTCGGCATTCCGTGATCTGCTGCGCGGCCGGTTCGTCGCGGCGGCGGATCAGGCGGGTGCCGGGCCGCTGCTCACCTATCCGGCGGATCGCCGGTGGGGTCCGGTGATCGGCATCGACCACATTCTGGTCGCCGAAGGCACGGCGGCCGACGTCCGCTCACTCACCATTCCCGGATCCGACCATCGCGCGATACTGGCACAGGTGCAGTTGAACGCCTGACGGAGCGAATGCGCTCAGACGTGTACGCGCGCAGTGGTTTCTGCGATTACCATGTGATCGCTCGACGGGCAGGCGTATGACCCATCGGGTCGGGGTTCGCCGAGGGCGGACCCACAGTGAGTTCGGGGAGGAAAGACCTGATGAGGACTGGACGGCTGCGGTTCGGGGTGGTGGCGGTATTGCTGTTGGTCGGCGCGGCGCTGGTCGGCTGCGACAGCAAGACGGGCCAGCCGGGGGCGAGCGCGGTGACCGCGGACAATCCGTGGGAACTGACCGGCGCGGTCTCCAACAACGGTCCGAGTGGTCCGCGCAAGGGGGTACCGGACGCACCGCTCACCGCGGAGAACGGCGACGGCGGCGCGGTCGACAAACTCGCCCTCAACACCATCGCCGACCTGGAAGATTTCTGGAAGACCGAGTACGGCAAGAACTTTCCCGGCGCCTTCAAGCCGGTGAGCCGCTACATCTCCTGGGACGCCAAGGCATCCAAGGAGCAGGCGATCACATTTTGCAAGTCCAGCACCTATCACCTGGTCAACGCCGCCTACTGCAGCGTGGACCACACTATCGGCTGGGATCGCGGTGTGCTGCTGCCGCTGCTGCAGGAGAAGTACAGCGATATGGCGATCGTGATGGTGCTCGCGCACGAATACGGTCACTCCATCCAGGGGCAGGCCAAGATCGCCGGATTCTTCACCGGGACGCTGGTGAAGGAGCAGCAGGCCGACTGTCTGGCCGGTGTGTTCCTGCGCCATGTGGCGGAAGGGAATTCGGCGCATTTCACGCTGAATATGACCGACGGGCTCAATGCGGTCCTCGGCGCGACCATCGCCGTGCGCGATACCGATCCGGATAACCCGAAGAATGCGCACGGCTCCGCCTTCGAGCGCGTGACCGCGGTGCAGATCGGCTACACCGACGGTGCCCAGGGCTGCAAGAAGATCAACAAGAAGGAGATCGAGCAGCGTCGGGGCACCCTGCCGACGACATATGAGGACGGCGAGCAGGACGCCCAGCTTCCGGTCGACGTGGCGTCGCTGACCAGCCTGAGCCAGGCGCTGGCGAAGATCTTCCCACTGCAGCAGGCACCACAGTACGACTACAACGGGATCATCAAGAACTGCTCGAAAGTAACTGCTGTCGAGCCGGTCTCGTACTGCCCGAGCTCGAACAAAATCGGCACCGATGTGCCCGAACTCGCCAAACGCGGCGGGGCGATGAAGGGCGACGACGAACCGCTCTCGGCGGTGGTGGACGGTGATTACAACGCCTTCGCCGTGTTCATCTCCCGCTATGTCCTTGCGGTGCAACAGGAACGCAAGCTCTCGCTCACCGGGGCCGAGTCCGCCGGATTGCGCACCGCATGCCTCACCGGAGTCGTGACGACCAAGCTGAGCGAACCGGGCAGCGATCCGCGGCTGTCGGCGAACGATCTGGACGAGGCGGTCTCCGGACTGCTCGCCGACGGTCTGGTCGCCAGTGATGTGGACGGCAAGGTGGTGGGGAGCGGGTTCCAGCGGTTGGAGGCGTTCCGCACCGGAGTCCTCGACGGCGAGCAGACCTGCCTGACGAACTACCGCTAGCGGCTCACTCGTCCGCTACGTGGGCCCGCAGCCACTCCAGGACATCGGCGAGCACCTTGTCCTGTTCGGGTTCATTGAAGACCTCGTGGTAGAGGCCCTCGTAGCGGATCACCGTCAGGTCCTTCGAACCCGCGCCCTGCTCGATCAGATCGGTGCTGGACGGTGCCGCGATGGCGTCGGCGGTGCCGTGCAACACCAGCAGCGGCACGGTGAGCTTGTCCAGACGGCTCTTGACGAACTCGGTGGCATTCAGCATCTCCATACCGGTTCGGGCCGGGAGCTTGCCGCGGAAGACCAGCGGATCGTTGTCGTAGGCGCGCACCACCTCGGGATCGCGGCTGATCATCGACGAATCCAGTTTCAGCACACCGAGATTCGGCGCGAACCGAGACAGCAGCGGGCCCACCAGGCGCTGCAGCGGATTGCCGACGGCGATATCCAGCGGCGGCGCCGACAAAACGATGCCGTCGACGTCGATCGGCGCCCGGACCGCCAGATACAACGTGATCAGGCTGCCCATCGAATGCGCGAGCAGGAACCGCGGCACATCCGGATGTTCGCGGCTCGCGATCTTCAGCATCTCCGCGACATTGTCGGCGGAGCCCGCCATCGAACCGATATTCGCGTTGTTGCCCGCCGACTTGCCGTGGCCGAGATGGTCGAGCGCGTAGACCGCGAAACCGTTGTCCGCCAGGCGCTTTCCGACATGGGCGTAGCGGCCGGAGTGTTCGGCGACGCCGTGCACGAGCACGATCACCGCATCCGCGGTGGTATCGGGAAGCCATGCGCGCCAAGCGATCCGGCTGCCGATGCCGTCGAATTCGCCCTCGGTGACCGGTGTCGGCTCGGCGGACTCGCCGGACTTCGGATCGGTTGTCATGCATCGGCTCCTCGGGTAGGTGACGGCGCCGCGAGCTGATCTATCAGCCGCCGGTTGAACTCGATGAGCCGAGCGTAGTTCACCAGGGAGATGCGCTCGTCGGTTCCGTGGATCGTTTCCACATCGGCCTTGGTCAGCAGGATGGGGGCGAAGTTGCAGCGGGTGGCGGCGAGGTCGTCGTAGTGCCGGGAATCGGTGGCGCCGGGGACGATGCCGGTGGTCACCGCGATGCCCGGGACGACGGACTCGGCCAGGCCCGCGATCATGTCGAATGCTGGGCCGGGCGGTTTGCCGGGGGAGGGCTCCGAGGTCATGCCGACGAGTTCGATCCGCACGTCCGCGTCGCGCACCACCTTGCGGCAGTGTGCGAGCACCGATTCGACCGAATCGCCGGGCAGGATGCGGAAATTCACCAGGGCCTCGGCCTGCTGTGGCAGCACATTGGGTTTGACCCCGCCGCGGATGACCGTCGGCGCGGTCGTGGTGCGCACCATCGCCTCGGTCTGCGGGCGGGCCGCGAGTATCCGGGTGATCACCGGCGTGGCCAGTCCGGCGAAGCGGAGCAGGCGGCGGCGATATTCGGGCATGACGTGGCGCAGTCTGGTGACCATGTCGGACACCACCGGCGTCAATCGCAGCGGCATCGGATGGTCCTGGATTCGACCGACCGCACGGGCGATCCGTCCGACCGCGGTCTGTCTGCCGGGCATGGACGAATGTCCGCCCATCGCCGATACCGAAAGGCGAACGGTCGCATAGCCTTTCTCGCCCACCATGATCGATGCCACCGGCCGGTCTATGCCGTCGGCGATACCGTCGAGGATGACACCGCCCTCGTCGAGCAGTAGATCCGCGTGCACACCGGATTCGCGCAGCCGCTGCGCCATGCGCACCGCGCCGTCATCGCCGAACACCTCCTCGTCGTGCCCGAATGCCAGATAGATGGTGTGCTGCGGGCGGATTCCGGCGGCGAGTGCGGATTCGACCGCCTCCAGAATGGCGATCAACCGGCTCTTGTCATCGATTGCCCCACGGCCCCAGATGAATTCGTCGTCCACTACGCCCGCGAACGGCGGATGCGTCCACCGCCGCAGATCATCGACCGGCACCACATCCTGATGGGCGAGCAGAATCGCCGACACCCGATCCGGTTCGACACCCGGCCAGCGATACAGCCTGCTGTGCCCGAACCGCTCCAATTCCAGTTCGGCGTGGACCAGTGGGAACGACTGTTCCAGGTGCGCGCCCAGCCGGACGAATTCCGCGTCGCTGGGTTCTGTGGGCTCCGCGGTATCCGATGGCTCATAGGAAACCGTCGCGCAGCGCAAGGCCTGCGCGAGGCGTTCGGCAACGTGCGTATCGACGACCACCGGCGTGGTGTTGGTCTGCGCGGCGTTACCTGTCATCGAGGGCCGGTCTCATTCGGCAAGTTCATGGGCACCACTGCATTCAACACCTCGGGCCCAAGTGCGCGGACCTTCTGGTCGCGCCACTTCGTCCAGGCCTCGCTGGTGCCGCCGGTGAGGTCGGGGGTGCGCGGTGTGCTGAGCAGGGGCAGGTCCAGGCGCGCCGAGACGACGGTGACCTGGGCATCGGCGGCGGTATGGGACCAGACATCGTCGACGACATCGGTGATCCGGACGCCGAGGCGGTGCCCGGCAATGATCGGCCAGTCCTGCGCCAACAGTCTGATCTCGGCGGTATCGGCGACCGGAGCAATGCCGCGGGTGATGATGGTGCCGCGGCCGCCAGGAGCGATATCGAACAACTCGACCGCGACCGTGGCGGTCGGCGGACCGGACAGGCGCAATGTTGCCGTCGGAATTCCGGAGATGTGCTGGGTCGTAGTCAGCGGCTCGGAAATGGACCAGATCTCGCGATCGGGTCCGGGCAGCAGGCCGCGATCGGTATAGGTGCCGGTGCGCAGATCGATCGGAATGCGTCGCGCGTCAATGGGCGGCCACGCGGCTTCGGATCGCCACCCGCCATCGAATTGGCCGACCGTCACGCGCGGGCCGGGCACCTCGATATCGCGGTCGGCGACATGCTTATCGAAGAAGGCAAGTAGTTGGGTATCGAAATCCGGTGCACCGCACTTGCTGTCGCAATCGCTGTGGCCCCATTGGCCGAACCAAGCGCGATGATCGCCGGGGCCGAGCGCATTCCAGACGTCGAAGATGCGATACGCCCGGGTGTTGTAATCGAGGAAGCCCTGGCCGACGAACAGCGGAATGGTATTGCCGCGCAACTCTTCCACGAGATCGCGCTCGCGCCAGAACGGGGTGGTGGCGTCATGGTTGGTGGTGTTCGCCGCGAATTGCTCGTAGCACCCGGCCGATATATTGACGGCATTGGACCGGTACTCGGGGGAGTCATCGGGTCGGCCCGGTGTGGAGGCGATGAGCAGGTGTTCGAAACCCGTCATTTCGGCTGGGCGAATGCCGCTCTCGGTGACCGGCTTACCGGAGAACTTCCACGCGACCCCCTGCATGTACATGTACGCGTACGGGTCGACATCCGGTCCGAACGCCGCGACGGCGGCCAGCCCCGCGGGTTTGGCGGCCAGCCCCATCATCCCGGTCCACGCCTCGTAGGAAGTGCCGATCATGCCGACCCGACCGGTCGACCATGGCTGCCCCGCCGCCCACTCCACGGCGGTGGACACATCCGAACGTTCGCCCGGCCCGCCGAAATCCGGACATCCGGACGAGCCGCCGTAGCCGCGCAGATCCACGATGACGTAGGTATAGCCCGCGTTCAGGAACATCGCGACGTGCAGGTCATCGGTGGACGGTCCATCCTCGAGCCGCGGCACGCTCAGATAAGCGGTATGCGAGCGATACGGGCTGACGGTCATCATCACCGGCGTGCGGGTATCCGCGGAAATGCCCTGCGGGCGCAGAATGTCGGCGTGCAGCCGGGTGCCGTCCGGCGCGGTGATGAAGCTCTGCGACCACTGGAACGGCACATCGACCGGGTCCGCCGCCGATACCGGCGCCAGCAATCCGAGCATCAACAAAACCCCGGCCACACCACGCAACAGCACAGTCACCCGAGAACTATCGACCGCTACTGGTCGATAGTCCAGCCCCCGGAAGGGGGGTGTCACTCAGCGCTCAGCGGTCGGACCGAGCACCGGTTTCAGATCCAGCACCGGTGTGCCGTCGATCGCTTCCAAACCGTGCACGGTGAGCCTCGCCCCATCAATATCGGCGATCGTGACCCGATGCAGCCCGATCGGATTCGGCCGATGCGGGGCGCGCGTCGCGAACACCCCGGTGACCGGGCGGGTGCGGTCGCCGCGCGGATGCACCGCGAGCACCTCCCGATCCGCCCGGTGCAACCAGGTGAACACCAACACCTCATCGCCGGGCCGCAATCCCGCCACGCCCGCCGCGACCTCGGGATCGAGCACGATCTCGGCGGGCGGTGCGCCTTCGTCGCCTTGTTTCGGCGCATCCGCCGGATCGGTCAGCGGTGAGCGCACCCGGCCGATCGGGCGCACGTCATAGGTCTCGGAGGGCATGGTTCGATCTTCGCCTACGGCTGCATGAGGCCGAAGACATTCCCGTCGGCGTCCTCGACCGTCGCGATCAGCTTTCCGCCGCCGACATTCGTCGGTTGCTGGGTCACCTCGGCCCCGGCCTCGACCAGGGTGGACAGCTGCTTCTCTATGTCATCGACGGTCCAGTAGCCGATCGGGCCGGTCATACCCTTCTTGTGGCCGTTCGGGTCCAGGCCGATGTCCTGGCCCGCCACCCGGTAGCCGACGTAGTACGGGGTGTCGGCGGTGGGCTCTGTGCCGAACAGCGCGCCGTACAGGCTCTTCGCCTTGACCAGGTCGGTGACGGGGTACACGATGGTCTGCAGTCCAGCGGTCATCATTCGCTCCTTGTTCGCGGTTGCGGTTTCCGGTTCACGTACATGACCAGCCCGAACGGGAGAATGTGACAAGTGGACGAGAAATTTCTTGCCGAGCGCTTCGAGGAGCACCGCACGCATCTGCTCGCGGTGGCGTATCGCATGCTCGGGTCCGGCAGCGAGGCCGATGACGCCGTCCAGGAGGCATGGCTGCGACTCAGCCGTTCCGATAGCGACGAGATCGAGAATTTGGGCGGCTGGCTCACCACCGTGGTCGCCCGGGTCTGCCTGAATATGCTGCAGTTCCGCAAGACGCGGCGCGAGGAACCGCTCGACGAATTCGAACCGGTGCCCGATGTCGACGGCCCGGAACAGGAAGCGGTGCTCGGCGATTCGATCGGCCTGGCCCTACTCGTCGTGCTCGACACCCTCGCCCCGCCGGAGCGGCTGTCGTTCGTACTGCACGATATGTTCGCCGTGCCCTTCGACGAGATCGCCCCGATCGTCGGCAAAACTCCCACGGCCGCGCGGCAATTGGCCAGTAGGGCGCGGCGGCGGGTGCAGGGTGTCAGAGCCGCCGCCGACCGCGATCGCCAGCGTGAGGTCGTCGACGCATTCCTCGCCGCCTCGCGCAGCGGTGAATTCGAGGCGCTGCTGACCCTGCTCGATCCGGATGTGGTGCTGCGCGTCGACGCCGCGGGCATCGCCACCGGTGCCGCGGGCGCGTCCGGTGCGAATGCGGTCGCGCAGACCTTCTCCGGCCGGGCCAGGGCGGCGCAGCTCGCGCTCGTCGATGGGCGGGCGGGCCTCGTGTGGTCCGTTGGCGGCCAGCCGCGCGTGGTCTTCGATTTCACCGTGTCCGAAGGTCGAATCGTCGCGATCGATCTGCTCGCCGACCCGGAGACCTTGGAACTCATGGAACTGCAGGTGGGCTGACCCCTGTCACATCTCGGCCCCCGTGCTGGTCAGGGGTGTGACAGCGGGAATCGCTCGCACATTAGGCAGGAGAAAACCATGAACAACGCACGATCGATCGGCTACTGGACCACTACCGGGTTGACGGTGTTCGTCCTGGCATCCGGCGGTATCGCCGACCTGCTGCATCGCGGCGGGACCGCGGCGGGCATGACGGAATTGGGTTATCCGACCTACGTCATGACCATCCTCGGATTCTGGAAAGTGCTCGGCGCCATGGCACTTGCGGTCCCGCGCTATCCGTTGGTGAAGGAATGGGCCTATGCCGGTGCGTTTTTCGATCTGACCGGCGGATTCGCCTCGCATATCGCGCACCATTCCGCCGCGAATCATCTGATCTATACCGGCTTTTTCGCGCTGTGCGTGGTGGCGTCGTGGGCCTCGCGGCCCGCGAGCCGCAAGCTGGACGTGCCCGTTTTCCGCGGGCTCGGGCGGGTTCCGGAATCGGAAGATGTGACGTCCGGGCGGATTGCCGCGACCGCGTGAGGCAGGAGCCTGTCGTTCGCGAGAACGGCAGGCTATTTGGTCTTGCTATCGCCCAGGGGGAAAGGCACATTCGGTCAATAAGTTTCGGCTGGTGTCCCAGGCAGCGCGGCGTATGATCGGCCCAGTGCGAGTCCCCGGGGGGAGTATGAGTGAGCCGGTGACCACGGATTGGGACCTATTCGTGCGGTCGCTGGCACAGTGCCTATCGGAACTACCTTCGCGGGCAACGCTGGTCATCGCCGCGCCCGGGAATCGATACGTTCAATTCGTGCAATACGACATAAAACTGTCCGTCGAACTGGCGGGCAATTCCTATCTCGCGCAGCCCATCTCGCCGACCGCTGAACGCATGCTGCGTGAGCTCGGCTGGCGCGAACCCGTCGCACGGCGCGAGATCGACAATTGGACTCGCACCCTGCTCTGGCCACTGTCTTTGGACACCTTGCGCGAACTCGCCCGCTCGGTCGCCGTCGGCCTGCGTGACGCGCTCGGTGTCGGCGCGCCCGCGGAGTTGCGTGCCATGGGGTGGACCGAGACCTCGGGTGATCTGGATCTCACCGCCTTAGGTGAGATCGCGCGTCGCGGCGTCAACTGACGCGGTGGGGGCACCCACCCGACGTGCCACTATTCTGTGAATATGGCAGTAGGCAAGGGCGGCACGCCGTCGAAGGAAGCGAAGGCCGCGGCTAAGGCGGCCCGCAAGCAGCAGTCGAAAGAACGCCGCCAGCAGCTCTGGCAGGCGTTCCAGATGCAGCGCAAGGAAGACAAGCTGCTGCTGCCTTTGATGATCGGCGCCGTCGTCGGCATCACGGTGGTATTCCTGGTGGTCGGCCTGATCTTCGGGCTGCAGTGGTTCCTGCTGCCGCTCGGTCTGCTGCTCGGTGTGCTCGTCGCGTTCATCATCTTCGGTCGCCGGGTGCAGCGGAATGTTTACGCCAAGGCCGAGGGCCAGGCGGGTGCGGCGGCCTGGGTGCTGGACAACCTGCAGGGCAAATGGCGGGTCAGCAATGGCATCGCGGCCACCACTCAGTTGGATGCGGTGCACCGGGCAATCGGTCTGCCGGGCGTCATCCTGATCGGCGAGGGTTCCCCGCAGCGGCTGAAGTCGCTACTGGCACAGGAGAAGAAGCGCACCGCGCGACTCATCGGCGATACCCCGATCTACGACATCATCATCGGCAACGATGAGGGCCAGATCCCGCTGAAGGAGCTGCAGAAGTACCTCACCAAGCTGCCCCGCAATATCGACGCCAAGCGCATGGATCTCATCGAGGGCCGGTTGGCCGCGCTGAGTTCGCGCAGCGGTCCCGCACTGCCCAAGGGGCCGATGCCCGCGGGCGCCAAGATGCGCGGGGTACAGCGCACCATCCGCCGGCGCTGATCCGGTTTCGAGGCCCGCATCCCATGGGATGCGGGCCTTCGCGTTTCTAAGGAGTCGTTCCGGTTCGCCCGATGCCGAGCAACCAGGTGATCCGGTCGTAGCCGACGGCGTGATAGACGACGAGCACCGCTGTGAAGACCAAGGCCCAGCGCGGCAGCCCCGCGAGCCAGAATGCCGCCGCGCCACCGAACAGCACCACGATCTCGACCAGCAGACGCACCCAGCCGCCCACCGCGACCGGGGCGTTTCCGCTGCGGCTCGGATCGCCGGGCACCGCGAACGTCCCCCAAGCCGCAGCGGCGGCAAGCGGCAGCAGGACAACCAGCACATAGCGCCAGGGCGAATCGAACGCGCGCCAACCGCAGACCGCGAACGAGGAAATGGCGGCGAGTTCGAGGAACAGGCGCACCGCCAGCATGACCGGATTCAGAGACACCGCCGCAGCGTACTGTTCCGGCGCCCGCCCAGACGCCCTAGCGCGAGCGTACGACCGCGGTGCCGGTGGCGCGGTCGTGCATGCCACGACCGTCGGCGTCGGTGAACAGCGCCGGAACCACGAAGACCAGCAGCACCTGGCGGGCCAGCGCGCGCACGAAGCCGACGGCCACCGGCGCATCGACGCGGATGACGCGCAGGCGCAGGAAGTACTGCCCCGGCGTATACCCGAACAACGACACCGCGACGACACCGATCACGAACCAGACGAGCAGGTTGGGAGTCGTGAGCGCACTCACAATCGCCTCGAAGTTCGACGGGCGCGGCTTCCCGGCCGGAATATCCATGCCGGCGATGATCTTGTCCGGGTTCGGCCGAACGATGATTGCGGTCACACCGAGCGAGATGAACCAGTCCACCACGAGTGCGACGATGCGCCGCATCATGCCGACCAGTGACCCGGCGCCCGAGCGCGGCAAACCCAGGTGCTGACCGGGGAACTCGGGGGTTGCCGGATCGCCCGGGTCGGCCGAAGGTCCGGAGAGCCAGGATCCGCTGATGCGTGCCATGATCCCCAGAATAGGCCTCTACGACCGGTCGTAGGACATCGCATTAACCCAAGTGACCTCGGCGGGCGCTGGTAAAAAGGACAGGATTACGATGCTGTTCGAGCCCGGGTGGCCAGCAACGCCCGGCCAGCCGCACGTGTAACACTGGCGAAACACAGCCTTGATTGCTGGGAAACATCGCGTCCATAGCGTCTGGACGCGACGAACCCATGCAATCGACACTGGCTGGGAACCGATCCGTAAGGAGAACAAGTGACGTTCAGCACGGCCGACGAGGTCATCAAGCACATCAAGGAAGAGGAAGTCGAATACGTCGACATCCGCTTCAGTGATCTTCCGGGTGTGCAGCAGCACTTCTCGATCCCCGCGAAGGCTTTCACTGCTGACCTCGCTGAGGAAGGGCTAGCGTTCGACGGCTCCTCCGTCCGTGGTTTCCAGTCCATCGACGAGTCGGACATGCTGCTGCTCCCCGACTTCAGCACCGCTCGGCTGGACCCGTTCCGCCAGGCCAAGACGCTGAACCTCAACTTCTTCGTGCACGACCCGTTCACCCGGGAGGCCTACAGCCGCGACCCGCGTAACGTCGCGCGCAAGGCAGAGGAGTACCTGAAGAGCACCGGCATCGCCGACACCGCCTACTTCGGTGCCGAGGCCGAGTTCTACATCTTCGACTCCATCCGTTACGACTCGGGCATGAACGGCGCCTTCTACGAGATCGAGTCGATCTCGGGCTCCTGGAACACCGGCGCGGAGTTCAACCCGGACGGCACCCTGAACCGCGGCTACAAGGTCCGTAACAAGGGCGGTTACTTCCCGGTCGCCCCGTACGACCACTACGTCGACCTGCGCGACAAGATCTCGACCAACCTGCAGAACGCGGGCTTCGAACTCGAGCGTGGCCACCACGAGGTCGGTACTGCCGGTCAGGCCGAGATCAACTACAAGTTCGGCACCCTGCTCGGCGCGGCCGACGACCTGCAGCTGTTCAAGTACATCGTGAAGAACACCGCGTGGGCCGAGGGCAAGACCGTCACCTTCATGCCGAAGCCGCTCTTCGGCGACAACGGCTCGGGTATGCACGTGCACCAGTCGCTGTGGAAGGACGGCAAGCCGCTGTTCCACGACGAGGCCGGCTACGCGGGCCTGTCGGACCTGGCGCGCCACTACATCGGCGGCATCCTGCACCACGCCCCGTCGCTGCTGGCGTTCACCAACCCGACCGTGAACTCCTACCACCGCCTGGTCCCGGGCTACGAGGCCCCGATCAACCTGGTGTACTCGCAGCGCAACCGCTCCGCCGCGGTCCGCATCCCGGTCACCGGCAACAACCCGAAGGCCAAGCGCATCGAGTTCCGTGCGCCCGACTCCTCGGGTAACCCGTACCTGGCCTTCGCCGCCATGATGATGGCCGGCCTGGACGGCATCAAGAAGAAGATCGAGCCGAAGGCCCCGGTCGACAAGGACCTCTACGAGCTCCCGCCGGAGGAGGCCAAGGGCATCCCGCAGGCCCCCACCAGCCTGGCTTCGGTCATCGACCGCCTCGAGGCCGACCACGACTACCTCACCGAAGGTAACGTGTTCACCCCGGACCTGATCGAGACCTGGATCAACCTCAAGCGCGAAAACGAAATCGCGCCGGTGAACCTGCGTCCGCACCCGTATGAATTCGAGCTCTACTTCGACGTGTAAGTCGTTGTAAGGCAACGAGCCCCATCCGTTTCGGCGGATGGGGCTCCGTCTTTTCTCGGGGAGCTTTTTGGCTCGAAGCGCTGGTTATAGTGGGCACACCGGTTCAGTAACAAGGCAATTCGGAACCGGGAGTGCTGAGGGGGTAGATGAGCGAAGTTTCGGTAGAGCCGGAGAAGTTGCGGACGCACGCCGCGAACGTGGAGAAAGTCGGCCAATCCCTGTCGCAGGCACTGGAGGCGGCACAGGCGGTAGCACTGCCGACGGACGCGTTTTCGGCCGCTGATACGGTGGCCGCTTTCGCGTTGCGGTGGCACGTTGGTCTGCAACTTCGACAGCCGAGGTGTCGTTACGTATCGCACGTAGGCTTCGTCACGTGGGGCTGACACTCGTTCTGTGGGATGTGGACAACACACTGATCGCCAACGGCGGAGTGTCGAAGGATGCCTACGCCGCTGCGTTCGAACTGTTGACCGGAATGGGTGTCGAGCATCGGCCGCGAACCGGTGGAAGTACAGACGCGTTGATCATGCGTGATCTGGCGGCACGCCACGGTGTCTCGCTGCCCGAGGACGTCGACCTAATCTTCGACGCATTGGAGCGGTCGCTGCTCGCGCGCAAGGCCGATCTCAGTGAGCGAGGCCATGTTCTGCCTGGTGTGCGGGAAGCATTGGACGTCCTCGCTCATGTGGATGGCTTGGTTCAGTCTGTGCTGACCGGCAATATTCGGCCCAACGGGTTCACGAAGCTCGATGCCTTTGGCTTGGCCGGTTCGCCCCTGGATTGGGACATCGGGGCATTCGGTTCAGATGATCACATACGCGCCAACTTGGTCGGAATTGCCCAACGGCGTGCGGCCCGGAAGTACAGCGCGTCGTTTACTCGCGAAAGCACTGTGCTGATCGGTGATACGCCGAACGACGTACGCGCTGGCGTTGACGGCGGGGCCAAAGTTGTCGCTGTTGCGTCTGGCAGTGACAGTGCCGAAGTACTCGCCGACGCCGGGGCGGATGTGGTCCTTTCCAGCCTCGTCGATACGGCCGCGTTCCTGACGGCTATCAAGCAGACGCTCGGGGTTTGAGGTTCGCCGCCGAGACACCCTCCAGAATGTGGAATCCATGATAGGCGAAGCGGTTTCCCGTACCCGTTCAAAGCTGCGGATGTACATGTCGAAGAAGTCGCTGCCTTGGGTTCGCCGTGGGTGCAAGATCGGAGCCAGATAGCCGCGATGGTTGCGCCGGGCCCAGCGCCGACATTGCCGGGTGAAAATCGCTGGTTCGGTGCATGCAGCACAAGATGGTGCCGCCGACGGTCCTTTGGGCGGCGGCGGAGGATTCCGCGCGACGCCGCTCGATGAGTACCTGGCGGATTACGAGTAGTGCAACGGTCCTATTCCCCTAGAAGAACCACGAAGGGTGCGCGAGCGGTTCGACCGAGCGCTGGGGGAGGCGGTGACGTCGGAACACCTCGCGCCGTTGCCGGTGGTTGCAACCTGTTTGCCGCGCGGGCAATTTCGAGTAGGCATATACTGCTTCGGCACTGCTGCAACCGATCTCGGGTTTCACAGGCGAGGTGGGCGCTTTAGCGCGCCATGAACAGTTTGAATCCCATTGAGCGGCACGGGAATACCGGTGAGTGGGGTAACGGCGGCGGGATCGATGGGAAGTGGCGCACGAGGGGTGGGGTGGGTTCTACTGTCCCGCGCCATGAGGATTTCACTTGTTTCACTTATAGGTGCTGCTGCTGCGGCGGCGTTGGCGTTGACTGCGACGGGGGTGCAGCCTTCGGCGGTGGCCGAGCCGAGTGTTGCGGCGGTCGGCGGGAAGATCGATTTGCAGGGGGCGGTCAATGTTCGGGATATCGGGGGGTATCGGACTTATGACGGGGCGAAGGTCAAGGCGGGGAAGGTTATTCGGTCGGATTCGTTGGAGAAGTTGACAGACTCCGACGTGCAGAAGCTGGGAACCCTGAATCTCAAAGCCGTTATTGATCTGCGGACGCCGGCGGAGGTGCAGTTCGCGGGGGCCGACAAGGTGCCTGCGGGGGTGCAGAAGGTCGCGCGGCCGATTGATGACACCGGGTTGTTCCAGCAGATGTTGGGGGCGATTCAGTCTCGGGATCCGCAGAAGCAGGAGGAGCTGCTCGGGAACGGGAAGGCCGAGGAGATCATGGCGAATGTGTATCGGAGCTTCTTCACCGACGATTCGCGGGCGAAGTTCGGGCAGACGATTCGGGATCTCGCGGCGACCGATCGGGCTACGCTTTACCACTGCACCTCGGGTAAGGATCGGACCGGCTGGCTGACGTATGTGGTGTTGCGGGCCGTCGGGGTGCCTGAACAGACTGCGCGGCAGGATTATCTGCTGTCGAATCAGTATCGGGCCGCGGCGGATGCCAAGTTGCGCGAGCAGGTGAAGCAGGCGGGGCTGATGCAGAATCCCGATCTGCTGATTCCGCTGCAAGTGGTCAGCGACGAGTACCTGGACACCGCGATCGCTGCGATGGAGCAGGCCTACGGCGATTTCGGGAAGTTCCTGACGCAGGGCTTGGGCCTCGACGGCAGCACCCTCGTACAACTTCGGAAGAACCTGGTGAGCTAGCGAGACGGTTCGGGCCCATTCCTTTCCGAAGGCGTGGGCCCGACCCGCGTCCGCCGCCCTCGGACCGTCGCATAACCAGTCACGATCGCGCACACCGCATAGAGCCTGTTGCCGAATTATCGCGGATTTTGGTCGTGACATAGGTCACGCCTTATTTCAACCGCTGCCGTGCAATCATCCTCAGCTGGAAGTGATTTGATCCCCCGACTGTGACGTTGATATGACGGTACAACCGCCCCGCGGCGCATTCGGCAACAGGCTCTCTACAGCCTGTGCGAACTCCTCACACTCTGTGCGACAGCAGGAGTTCAGATCGGGAGCACCATCTCCACCAGGTCCCATAGCGATACGCCTCCGGTGCCGAAAGCTGTGACCAAGGCGTAGGCGATCAGCGCGTCCTCCAGGGTGGGCTGGCGAACAGTTGCCCCGGGATCGCGCACGGTGAATGGCAATGCCCAGACGACCTCGATGTGGTGCGTCCCCGTCAACATGAATTCGCCGAGCACATGCTCGCCCCGATCCCGTTGCCCGACCACCAAGGCGCTGGAGTGCAGATTCGTCGGCATCAGCCGCAAAATCTTGCCATCGACCTCGGCGACCGCGCGATAGGTCCACCGGTAGTAGAAATGCCCGCGCCCGACCGTCAACCTGATCGGGCGATCATTGATCGATGCCCGCAGCCGCTTGGCATTTCGCGTACCGATGGGAACGCGCTGACGAGTGCGCGGACCGATACGTTCGATGGTCACCGCGGTGGCATCGTCGAATACCGGTGTGGCGACCACCCTTTCGTCGGTCCGCGTGATCACGATCTTGCCGAAATGCTCGGTGTCGACGACGAAACGCTCTGGACTGCTCACCCGGCTCCTTCGACGCTAGCGAAACATCCTGCGGCGCTGGGTATCAGCCCGATTTCCTGGCCTGGTCGCGGACTGAGCCTGCCAGCGCCTTCGGCATCGGTTCGTGCCGGATATACGAGCGCGTGAAATCACCCGCGCCATGTGAGATGGAGCGCAGATCTATTGCGTAGCGGGTGAGTTCGAGTTCGGGCACCTCGGCGTGGATGCGGGTGCGGCCGGTGCCGTGCGGTTCGGTACCGAGGACGCGCCCGCGGCGTCCGGACAGGTCACTGAGTACCGGACCGACGTAGTCGTCGGTTACCACCACCCATACTTCGGCGATCGGTTCGAGCAGGTCGATACCGGCGGCGGCCGCGGCCTCGCGCAACGCGAGCGCACCCGCTGTCTGGAACGCTGAATCGGAGGAATCGACCGAATGCGCCTTGCCGTCGAAGAGTGTCACGCGCATATCGACGAGCGGGTATCCGGCCGCCACTCCGCGCCCGGCTTGGGCGCGGACACCCTTCTCCACCGACGGAATGAATTGTCGCGGTACGACTCCACCGACCACCCGGTCGACGAATTCGATACCCGAACCGCCCGGCAGCGGTTCCACTTCGATCTCGCAGACCGCGTACTGTCCGTGCCCGCCCGACTGTTTGACGTGCCTGCCCTTACCGGTCGCCTTGCCCGCGAACGTTTCTCGCAGCGCGACCTTGTGGTCGATGACGTCGACCTGCACGCCGAACCTGGTGCGCAACCGCTCCAGCGCGACATCGCGGTGCGCTTCGCCCAGACACCACAGCACGATCTGATGGGTGTCGGGATTCTGTTCCAGCCGGATCGCGGGATCCTCGGCCGCCAGCCGGGCCAGGCCGCTGGACAGCTTGTCCTCATCCGCCTTGCTGCGTGCCTGAATGGCGATGGGCAGCAGGGGATCCGGCATCTGCCATGGTTCGATCAGCAGCGGTGCGGCGGTGCCGGACAGGGTATCGCCGGTTTCCGCGTGGCTCAGTTTGGTGACGTAGGCGATATCACCGGCGATGGCCTGGCCCAGTGGGCGCTGCTGTTTGCCGAACGGTGCGGTGATGGCGCCGATGCGCTCGTCCACATCGTGGCTTTCGTGGCCGCGGTCCTCCAGGCCGTGACCGCAGACATGCACGGTGTCGTCGGGTCGCAGGGTGCCGGAGAATACGCGGACCAGCGAGACCCGGCCGACATATGGATCCGAGGCGGTGCGGATCACCTCGGCGGCCAACGTGCCGTCCGGATCGCAGTGCAACGGTGTCGGCGCCGCACCGTCGGAGGTGTTGACCGCCGAGACCGCATGTTCCGACGGTGTGGGAAATCCGCCGGTGATCAGCTCCAGCAGTTCGATGGTGCCGAGGCCTTGTTTGGCCCCTTCCGGGGCGGGCGCGCCGAACACGACGGGATGGAAGCTGCCCCGGGCGACCGCGCGTTCGAGGTCCTCGACCAGCGCGGCCAGCTCGATCTCCTCGCCGCCGAGATAGCGCTCCATCAGGGTTTCGTCTTCGCTCTCGGCGATGATGCCCTCGATCAGCCGGTTGCGCGCGTCCTCGAGCAGCGGCAGCTGATCGGCGGACGGTTCGCACTGGACCTCCTCGCCGGAGGAGTAGTCCGCGATGCAGTGCGGCAGCAGCTCGACCAGTCCGGTCACCGGGCGATGACCGTCCGGACTCTTCGGCCCGTACACCGGAAGATGCAGCGGCAGAATGTTTTCCGAGGAACCGCCGCCGAGCACCTGTCGACAGGTCTCGGTCATCTCGTCGAATTCGGCGCGTGCGGTATCGAGGTGGGTGATCACGATGGCCCGCGGCATCCCGACCGCCGCGCACTCCTCCCACAGCGCGCGGGTCGCGCCGCTCACGGCCTCGGCGCCCTCGGCCGCCGAGATGACGAACAGGGCCGCATCCGCCGCACGCAGACCCGCGCGCAGCTCACCGACGAAATCGGCGTATCCGGGGGTATCGAGGAGATTGATCTTGATCCCGTGCCACACCATCGGCACTACCGACAGCTGCACCGATCGGTGCTGGCGGTGTTCGATCTCGTCGTAATCCGATAGCGACGTTCCGTCCTCCACCCGGCCCGCGCGATTCACCGCGCCCGCCGTGAGCGCCAACGCCTCCACCAGCGTGGTCTTACCCGACCCGGTGTGCCCGACCAGCACTACGTTCCGGATGTCCTCCGGTCGCTGCGCCGTCACACCCTTACCGTTGGTCCCTGCGGACGCACTCGCTTTCTCGACCATGTGTCTCGCTTTCTCGGTCGACACTTACGGTCCTTCGAGCTTCCCACCAGCGGTCGCCTCGCGTGCGCGGATCGGGCGATCCGATGTGTTCATTTGCGTTTGGGTCGGCGTGTACGTGGGGTTCAGCATCCGGCCAGACGCGGCCCAGGGTCTGTGTAAGCGTGCGATCGGACGGCGCGGTCGGCTATTGCGCGTAATCGGGTACAACAGCTCAGGGCGCGAGCCGTTCCGGCAAATCGGTCGACCGACCAGTCTGCACGGGACTGGTGATGTGATGCGCGTATGTGCCCGCCGGGGTATCCACCAGCAGGTAGACATCATGCGAGCACGGGACAGCTCAGTTGCCCCTTACCTCGCATACGAAACAGGCGCACAATGATTGCGGTACACCGGTTTCAGGGTTTGTGATCGGCGGGTGGCTGGATGTCCGCCGACAACATTCGGACGGGCATCCGCCGTGATGACAGCGTCCACATACCGGGTCGCGGCGCCTGGATTCGCCGCTGGCATCGCGGCCGCGCTCCAAACCACACTCAATGCCGGGCACCGCGAATGCTGCCTGTAGCGACTATGGCCGCCGCCAGTTCGGCACTATCAAATCGAAGGGGAAGCGCCATGTCAGAGCAGAACAAGGCCACCGCCAAGCGCATCTTCGACGCATGGAACGCGCGAGACCTCGATGTATTCGACGAGGTGATCGCGGCTGACTGCATCAACCACGATCCACAGAACCCGTTCGCCGAGGTCCATGGCCCCGACGGCTTCAAAAAGCTCGTGCAGATGTATCTCGCCGCGTTCTCGGATCAACGGTTCTTGGTCAACGAACAGATCGCCGAAGGCGATTTCGTCACTACCCGATGGACGGCGACAGGCACCAACGACGGCGAGATGATGGGCATGTCCCCGACAGGCAAATCAGCGGTCGTTCAGGGAATCACAATCAGTCGCTTCCAGGACGGCAAGATCATCGAAAACTGGGCATGTTGGGACACGCTCGGGATGATGCAGCAACTCGGTGTCGTCCAGGCGGCGCACTCTGCAACAACCTGACTCGCACCGTATCGTCGCTACTGTTGAATAAAGTCAAGTGCGGCAGTGGAATTCGAGTGGGCGGTTGGATACGCCCACTCCGTGCATCGCGCCAGGCTCGTCCGCACGGCTGCTGCTCTTGACGCTGTCTCCGGGGGAGAAGACTATTCCGCAGGGGGATCCGGCCTCCTCTCAACCGCTGACACCGACCCGGCGGCTCGCCGCGACACTCGCGTCTGTCGTCGCCACGCCGGTGTAGTGACACCTTTTGTCGCCAAAACCACACTCTTACGGTGCCTTTCGAATTCTCGTCGGGCGGTCGCGCTGAATACCGTTGGTGGGTCGACTGTGCGGACGAGAGGGAGGGTGACCTCGATGCTGGTTGTGAACGAACGGGCGGCGGTTACGCGATCCGAGCAGTGCGTGCTCGACTGGATGCGAACGTGGACCGGTCAATATGTCATTGTGGGGCTTGCTATTTCGGGATGCCACCGGCCCGACCGCCCCCACGGGGGGAACGCGCGGGATGCGGGTCTGGTGGTGTTCACACCACGCGCGATGGTGGTGATCGAAGCCGAGGAGACCGCCGCCGAGGTGGCTACCGGGGTTTCGGGCCAGGCCGACGGGCGCTCGCGGCTCCTCGAGTGCCAGGGCGATCCGGTTCCTGTCCGCGATGGCGACACCAGTCCGTTCGACCGAGTGACGAGCCATGTGCTCGATCTGGAGGAGTTGGTGCGCAAGCAGCACCCGGACGCCTTCGTCGACGGATTGGTCGTGGTTGTGCCGCCTCGGGACGCATCGGTCATGGTGGATTTCGAAGCGTCCGAGCACGGCAACTGTGTGGTCCTCGGGTCGTCGGCCGGGTTGCGGGCTTGGTTTCATCGGACGGCGAATCGGAAGCTGATCTGGACCGCGGAACAGGTGCATGCGCTACTCGGCGAGCTTCACCTGTCGCACGTGGTCACCGTCGAGGATCTCGCGGCCGAGGGATTTCCGTCAGAGTCGGGACGTCGTTTGCGTTCGGAATCCAGGGCGCTGGTCGGCGCTGCCCGCGCATCTGCTCCGCTCGGTGCTATCTCTGCTTCAGTCGACAGTTCGAGTGTGACTGCCGGACAGCCGGATGCGGATGGGAGATCCGAACCACGGTTCGAGTCGGCCCTGGCGCGGCCTTCCGATATCACGGAAGTTCTTGTCGACGATCATTCGATAACGACGGCGGACAACTCGACGGCGCTGGTCGGAGCGGTATCACTGTCGAAGCACGATGGGCCGCAGTCTGTTTCGTCCGCGATAGTAGATACGGGGACCGTATCCGCCGGACCACAGCCCTTTTCGGCACCTCCCATGGCTCCGTACCCGCCATGGCTCTCGGCCGATATCGCTAGGGCTCAGGCGAGGGGTGCGCAACGCTCGCGGCTTGCGGTTCGCTCGGATGCGGGGTCTTCGCACGTATCCGTGCTGCCGGCAGAGCCGGAACCGATCGCCGCCGTCGACGCCGATCGGGCGCAGTCGGCACCGCCAGCGTCGTCGCCCTACGCCGACGCGTGGTCGTCGTGGGTCGACTCCGACCCGCAATTGATACCGACTCCACAACAGGCTGATCCGGAACTCCTGCGGCCGGTAACCCCGCGGCCGCCAACCCCGCCCGCCGCCGAGCGGTCGAACCAGGATTCGGCTCGCCGACGGGTGTCTGCAGTACGCACGCGTACTTCGACCGCACTGGCGAAAGGACTCGAGCTCATTCCCGGCCTCCCGCAACACGTCGCGACCTTGCTGATCGTCGCGGTCGTCGCCGGCACGATCTGGATCCTGGTTTCCGCGGGCGTGAACCAGCGCGGTAGCGGCGTTCAGCCGCACCTCGTTCCGAGTACCGAGACGATTGCGCCGCCGGAGCCACCGGCTCCGGCTCGGCAGGCTGAACCGCAGTGCTTCCCGTTCCAGCCGGGATGTTGATCGACTAGCCGCCGAAGCGGGCCAATACGGAGCTGGCCTCCTGTGAGGCGGTGCCCTCCTGTGCGAGATGCGCCATGGCAGGGGAGATTTCGCGGCCGTGGTGGGCCATTGCCTGGGCGTAAAGGCGGCCCGCACGGTACGAGGAGCGGACCAGCGGCCCGGCCATGACACCGGCGAAGCCGATTTCCTCGGCCATGCGGGAGTGCTCGACGAATTCCTCAGGCCTGACCCAGCGGTCCACCGGATGATGACGCGGCGAGGGCCGCAGGTACTGGGTGATGGTGAGGATGTCGCAGCCTGCCTCGTGCAGATCGCGCATGGCCTGGGTGACTTCCTCGGGGGTTTCGCCCATACCGAGGATCAGGTTCGACTTGGTGACCAGGCCGTCTTCACGGGCGGCGGTCAGCACGGCGAGGGAGCGCTCGTAGCGGAACGCCGGGCGGATGCGCTTGAAGATGCGCGGCACCGTCTCCAGGTTGTGCGCGAGCACCTCGGGGCGTGACGAGAAGACCTTGGCCAACTGCCCGGGGACCGCGTTGAAGTCCGGGATGAGCAGTTCGACGCCGGTGCTCGGGTTCAAAGCCTTGATGGCGCGGACGGTTTCGGCGTAGAGCCAGGCACCACCGTCCTTGAGATCGTCGCGCGCGACGCCGGTGATGGTGGAGTAGCGCAGGCCCATCGCCTGGACGCTTTCGGCGACCCGGCGCGGCTCGTCGCGATCGAGCGCGGCGGGTTTGCCGGTGTCGATCTGGCAGAAGTCGCAACGGCGGGTGCACTGTTCGCCGCCGATGAGGAAGGTGGCCTCACGGTCTTCCCAGCATTCGAAGATGTTGGGACAACCCGCCTCCTCGCACACCGTGTGCAGGCCTTCGCGTTTCACCAGGCCCTTGAGTTCGGTGTACTCGGGGCCCATCTTGGCTCGGGTCCGAATCCATTGAGGCTTGCGCTCGATCGGGGTCTCCGCGTTGCGCGCCTCGATGCGTAGCAGTTTGCGTCCTGCCGGTGCTGAAGCTGAGGTCACTCGATCGACCTTACGCCTGCCGTGCGCCGTCGTCGGATGCAGTCCGTCACTGTCCCGGGCAACGCGACAGCAGCCGACTCATTCGGCTCTCGCGGGCTCCACGGCTGGTGCGGCGCGGACGATGTCGTGTGCGGTCACCGGGAGTTCGCCATTGAGCGCGCGGGTGATCGCAGCGCTGACGAGCGGCTTGACTTCGGCCACCGTGACCTCGCGACCGAGTTCGCGCGTCAGCGTGGTGACACCGGCGTCGCGGATACCGCACGGAACGATCGCCTGGAAGCCGTCGAGCGCGGAGTTGCAGTTGAGTGAGATGCCGTGCAGCGCGACGCCCTGCTGTACCCGCACGCCGATCTGGGCGACCTTGCGCTCGGAGTAGAGCTCGGTCGCGGCCAGCCATACACCCGAGCGGCCCTCGACCCGTCCGCAATCCAGGCCGAGCCCGGTGCAGACGGTGATCAGTGCTTCTTCCAGCCTGCGCACGTAGTGCACGACATCCACCGGCTCGGCCAGCCGCACGATCGGGTAGCCGACCAGCTGCCCCGGACCGTGCCAGGTGATCTTGCCGCCGCGATCGACCTGCACCACCGGGCTGCCGTCGATCGGCAGATCCTCGGCCTCGGTGCGGCGACCAGCGGTGTAGACCGACGGGTGCTCCAGCAGGAGCAGATGGTCGGAGCCCTCCCCGGCGGCCCGCTGCGCGGCGATCGACCGCTGCATTTCCCAGGCGCTGTGGTACTCGATGAGTCCGAGATCCTCGACCACGATCGGGGTCGTATCGAATCTGGCGGACCAGGTGGTGCGCGTGTCGTTCACGTCCTCGACGGTACGCCGAGTGTGTCGATTCGATAAACCAACCCGATGTGGGCGATGCCACAGGGTTGCCAGGTTTGGCGGTGCAGGGTGCGGTTCAGTCGCCCACGATCGGCAAGGTCAACTGCATCAGCGTGAGATCCATCCAGCGTCCGAATTTCCGTCCGACCTCCGGCAGTTCCCCGACGGTGCGGAAATCGAATCGCTCGTGCAGCGCGATCGAACCGGTATTGCCGGATTCGATGGCGGCGACCATGGCGTGCACGGTACCTGCCTGGCGGGCGCGCTCGATCAGCTCGGTGAGCAGGGCACTCGCAATACCGCGCCGGTGGAAACGATCGGCGACGTAGACCGAATTCTCCACGGTGAAGCGGTAACCCGATCGGGTCCGCCACGGGCCGTAGCTGGCGTAACCGGCCACCTCGCCGCCGATATCGGCGACCAGAATCGGCAGCCCGGCGGCGGTGCGGTCGCGGAACCAGGCGCGCCGATCGTCGAGATCGACCTGCTCGTGATCCCAGATGGCGGTGGAGGTGGCGATATTCGCGTTGTGGATGACCAGGACCTCGGGCAGATCGCCCGCGCGCGCGTCACGGATGACGGTGGCGGGTCGGGTGTCCAGCTCGGTCATCGATCTACTCCATGGGTCTTCGGACGCGGCGTCAGCGGTCGTCGTCGCGGCCGAGCGCGGCTGCCAGCGCCGCACCGATCGTCTGGTGCTGGAACGGATACCCCGCCTCCTCCAGCACCGTCGGAATCGCGCGCGGCCCGGTCAGGATCGCCTCTTCGGCGAATTCGCCGATCAGCGTGCGTAATGCGAACGCGGGCACCACGAATGGGGCCGGTCGGTGCAGCACACGACCCAGGGCCCGATTGAATTCGGCATTGGTGACCGGTGCCGGACCGACGGAATTGATCGGCCCGGCAATGCTGTCGTGGGTGAGCGCGAAGATGATCGCGCCGATCTCGTCGGCCATCGAGATCCACGGCGTGTATTGCCGTCCATTGCCGAGTCGGCCGCCGAGGCCGAGCGAATACAGCGGCTGCAGCATGCCGAGCATGCCGCCGTGGTGG
Source organism: Nocardia sp. NPDC102475 (assembly GCF_055584605.1). Taxonomy (NCBI): domain Bacteria; kingdom Bacillati; phylum Actinomycetota; class Actinomycetes; order Mycobacteriales; family Nocardiaceae; genus Nocardia; species Nocardia sp. NPDC102475. Next base: position 24,962 of record NZ_JBVJLS010000017.1, read on the forward strand.
GAAAGCACCACGGCACTGCGCAACAACACCGTGCGCACACCCGCGTCGACGGCGGGTTTGGTCGCGGCCTCCCAGTCCCGGCAGAGGGTGGCGAGGAAACCCGTTCCCGCGGGGGTGGTTTCGTCGACCACGCGGTTGCCGGTGGCGCCGCCGTAGTAGTGCACGCCGCTGGCATTCACCAGCACCGGCACACCAGCGGCGGCGACCGCATTGGCCAGGACATCGGTCGGGGTGAGCCGACTGTCACGCAGCTCCTGTTTGTAGCTGCCGTTCCAGCGCCGCCCTCCGATGCTCGCCCCGCAGAGGTTGACCAGTGCGTCGGCGCCCCGCAGGGCCCGCTCGTCCAGATCGGCGCGAGCGGGATCCCAGCGGTATTCGTCCGGCGCGTTGGGGGAGCGGCGTGCCAATCTGGCGACTTCGTGCCCCTCGCGGCGCAGCGCCGCGACGAGTGCCGTCCCGATCAGCCCGGACGAACCGGCGATCACCACTTTCATACGCGACAGACGACCCTTTCCGACTACAGACCGAGGTCCGCCTCGAACGCCGCTTCCTCGAGCCGGTGCCGGATCGTGGTCAGGAAGCGACCGGCGTCGGCGCCGTCGATGAGGCGGTGATCGTAGGTGAGCGGCAGATAGCACATGGACCGAACGCCGATGGACTCGTTGCCGGTCTCATCGGTGACCACGACCGGACGCTTGACGATCGCACCCGTACCGAGCATGCCCACCTGCGGCGGAAGCAGGATCGGGGTGTCGAACAGCGCGCCCTGGCTGCCGATATTGGTGATGGTGAAGGTGCCACCGGCCAGCTCGTCCGGCTTGAGGCCGCCGGTGCGGGCGCGGTTGGCGATATCGGCGATGGCGCGGGCCAGTCCGGCCAGCGACAGGTCGCTGGCGTTGTGGATCACAGGGGACAGCAGACCCTGCTCGGTGTCGACGGCGATGCCGAGGTGCACCGAGGCGTGGTAGGTGATCTCCTTGGTGGACTCGTTGTAGCTGGCGTTCACATTCGGGTGCACGCCGAGCGCCTCGACGACCGCCTTGGCGAAGAACGGCAGGAACGTCAGGTTGACGCCCTCGCGGTCCTTGAACGCGGCCTTGGCCTGGCTGCGCAGCGCCGCGATCTTGGTGACATCCGCCTCGTGCACCTGGGTCAGCTGCGCGGTGGTCTGCAGCGATTCCCGGGTCTTGGTGGCGGTGATCTGGCGGATGCGGCTCGCCTTCTGCACGGTGCCGCGCAGGTGCGCCAGCTGGGACGGGGCCGCGGGGGCGGGCGCCTTCGCGGCCGGTGCGGCTGCCGCGGGGGCGGCCGCGGCCGGAGCCGGTGCCTTCTTGGCCTCGACGGCGGCGAGCACATCCTGCTTGCGGATGCGTCCGCCGACACCGGAACCGGTGACGGTGGCGAGGTTGACGCCGTTCTCCTCGGCCAGTTTGCGGACCAGCGGGGTGACGTACGGGGTCGCGCCGTTGCCGGAGGTGTCCGGGGTCGGCGCCGGAGCCGTCGCGGCCGGAGCCGGAGCAGGCTTGGGAGCCGGAGCCGGAGCCGGAGCCGGGGCAGGTGCCGGAGCGGCGGCCGCGGGAGCCGGAGCAGGCGCGGGTGCGGGTGCCGGTTCGGGCGCGGGGGCAGGGGCTGCCGGGGCCGGTGCGGGGGCGGCGGGTGCCGGTGCGGCGGCCGCGGGGGCGCCGCTGCCGATCACGCCGAGCTGTCCACCGACGGCGACTACATCGTCTTCCTGCGCGGAAATTTCCAGCAGGGTGCCCGCGACGGGCGAGGGGATCTCGGTGTCGACCTTATCGGTGGAGACCTCGAGTAGCGGCTCGTCGACGGCGACCTGGTCACCGACCTGCTTGAGCCAGCGGGTGACGGTGCCCTCGGTGACCGACTCACCGAGTTCCGGCATCTTGACCGGGGTGCCCGACGCGGCGGCGGGGGCGGCTGCGGCAGGAGCCGCGGGGGCGGGGGCCGCAGCGGCGGCAGCCGGCGCGGGGGCCGGTTCCGGTTCCGGTGCGGGGGCGGGTGCAGGCGCGGCTTCAGGTGCGGGTGCGGCGGCGGGCGCGGGCGCTTCGCCGGCTTCGCTGATCACACCGAGCTCACCGCCGACCTCGACGACGTCATCCTCGGCGGCGACGATCTTCGACAACACACCCGCCGCCGGCGACGGGATCTCGGTGTCGACCTTATCGGTGGAGACCTCGAGCAGTGGCTCGTCGACCTCGACCGTGTCTCCTTCCTGCTTCAGCCACCTGGTCACCGTTCCCTCGGTGACGCTCTCACCAAGAGCCGGCATCTGGACGGAGAAGGCCATGTCCGTTGACTCCTCTGACTGCTCGACGGGTTCTACAACAGTTGATCTCACTGCGAACACCCACCGCGGGTCGCGATGGGTGTCCGAAAGCCACCGATCATTGTGCGTGGCACCGGAGATCTGTGTGGTTCTTGTACCGCGATCCATCCTTGCACTCGTCCGCGAGACGTGTAGCACAGGGCAGCGAACTACACAGGGCTGGCAAGATGGAATGACCGATGCCGAGCACTCGGTCACCGGTGGAAGGAGGTCGGCGTCGTTGGGTTTGCTGGATCGTTTCCGAGGCGGCGCGGCCCGGGGAGGCAGGGGTTTACGTACGGGTTCGAGTAGTGGCGACGATGCGCGCTATCTCGCCGAGTGGGTGCGTACCCATACCGGGGTCGAGGGCTACGTGGAGCCCAAGACGACGGTGACGGATGTCACTGTCGTCTTGGTCGCGGCCGATGGTGAATGGACTCGTCGCGTCGTCGGCGAGCGCGGCGCGCAGCGACTAGCCGGAGATTTGCGGATTCCCGTTTACGACGTTCGCAAGACCGGTTATCCGCAACGGATGCGCGACTACGACGCCCGCAAGCGGATCGAGCGCCAACGGGCGCTGGAACGTGAATTGGGCGACTTGTAGGGCTGTTAGTTTCGTTCAATTTGTTCGCGGTCCGCAGTGCGACGCCCGGAAATTCCGGACGCCGCACCGGCATTCGGTTACTCCGTCACGTCCTCGTGTGCGATGTCCTCGATCACCGAAACCAGGGTGCGGACCGGAACCCCGGTGCCGCCCTTGCCGATGTAGCCGAACGGGCCGCCGGTGTTGTAGGCCGGACCCGCGACGTCCAGATGCGCCCACTGCACACCCTCCGGGACGAACTCCTTGAGGAAAATCGCGGCCGAGAGCATGCCGCCCCAGCGGTGCGATGCGACATTCGCCAGATCGGCGACCTTGGAGTTCAGATCGGCGCGCAGTTCGGCGGGCAGCGGCATGGCCCAGCCGTTTTCACCGGCCAGCCGCGACAGCCGCGCGACGCGGTCGCGGAAATCGTCGGTGCCCATCACGCCGGGGGTGCGGGTGCCGAGTGCGACCATCTGCGCGCCGGTGAGGGTGGCGACGTCGATGAGGTACTCCGGATCGTCCTCGCCCGCGCGCACGATGGCGTCGGCCAGGATCAGGCGGCCCTCGGCATCGGTGTTCAGCACCTCGACGGTCTTTCCGCCGTACTGGGTGAGCACATCGCCGGGGCGCTGCGCGGTGGCCGACGGCATGTTCTCGGCCATCGGCACGGTCGTGATCACGGTGACCGGTAGTTCCAGCTTGGCGGCGGCGATGGTCGCGGCGATGACCGCGGCGGCGCCCGCCATATCGGAGGTCATATTCTCCATATTCGCGGCGGGCTTGATGGAGATGCCGCCGGTGTCGAAGGTGATGCCCTTGCCGATGAGCGCGATCTTCTTGGCGCCGCCGTTGTAGGTCAGCCGCACCAGGCGCGGCTGGCGCGAAGAGCCCTTGCCGACGCCGAGCACGCCGCCGTAGCCGCCGTCGGCCAGCGCCTGCTCGTCGAGCACCTCCACCTGCAGACCCGCTGCCTCGGCCAAAGCCTTCGCGCGGGTGGCGAATTCGGCCGGGTACAGGTGACTCGGCGGAGTGTTGACGAAATCGCGTGCGGTGGCGATGGATTCGGCGATCACCCAGTCGTGGTTGAAGCCCTTGCGGTAGGACACGCTCGGGTCGCCGACCAGGAGTTCGACCTTGCGCACCGGCTGCTCGTCCGGCTTGCCGTCGGCACTCTCGGATTTGAACGCGGTGAAGGTGTACGCGCCGAGGAAGAACCCTTCGGCGGTCGGGCCGATGCCGCCCTCGAGACCCGACAGAGTGGTCACGGCCCGGCCGACACCGGTCAGCGCACGTCCCGCGACACCGGCCGAGCGGCGGATCTGTTCGGCATCGATCTTGTCCGCGGCGCCGAGTCCGACGGCGAGCACGCTCTTCACATCGAGGCCGGTGGGGGCTGGAATCCGGGTGAGCTCCTCGGCCTTACCCTTCGCACCGACGGCGCGCAGTTGTTCCTGCAGCGCCGCGCGGACCTCCGGGGCCAGGATGTTGTCGACGAATTCGTCCTCCAGTGTGGCGATCGTCGGGCCGTCGTCACCGGACACCAGCCCGATCACCAACACATCGGTGTCGGCGCTGATGGTGTCGACCAGGTCCAGGTCCGGTCCGAGCGAGCGATCTGCAACAGCGGTCATGAGCACAGGCTATTCGGTCTGCTCCGGGTGGCGCATCGCGACGCCGACACCGGGCTAAGCTCGGCCGGTGACCGATGCGAACCTGCTGCAAGGCCCGATCCATGGTGTCCACGTCGAACTCGGGGCGAAGTTCGCGCCGTTCGGCGGATGGGAAATGCCGGTGTCATACGCGGGGACGGTCGGCGAACATCAGGCAGTCCGCACGACCGTCGGCCTATTCGATGTGAGTCACCTCGGCAAGGCCACTGTCCGCGGCGCGGGCGCGGCGGATTTCGTGAACTCGGCGCTCACCAACGACCTCGGTCGGATCCGGCCGGGCAAGGCGCAGTACACGCTGTGCTGCGCGCCCGACGGTGGTGTGATCGACGATCTGATCGCCTATTACGTCCGCGATGACGAGATCTTCCTGGTGCCGAATGCCGCCAACACGGCCGCGGTGGTCGCGGAACTGCAGAAGGTCGCGCCGGACGGCATCACGGTCACCGACGAGCACCGCGAGTACGGGGTGTTCGCGGTGCAGGGACCACGCTCGACGGAGGTGCTCACCGCGCTCGGGCTGCCGACCGATATGGAGTACATGGCCTACGCGGACGCCGAATGGGACGGCCGCCGGATTCGGGTCTGTCGCACCGGATACACCGGCGAACACGGTTACGAACTGTTGCCGCGGTGGGCCGATGCCGAGCCGCTGTTCCGCGCGCTCGTCGAGCAGGTCCGCGCGCACGATGGGCAGCCCGCCGGGCTCGGCGCCCGCGATACGCTGCGCACCGAAATGGGTTATCCGCTGCACGGACATGAACTGTCGCTGGAAATTTCGCCCGTGCAGGCGCGCTGCGGGTGGGCGATCGGGTGGAAGAAGGCCGAGTTCTGGGGCAAAGCCGCACTGGAGCAGGAGAAGTCGACCGGTCCGCGTCGAATCCTGTTGGGGCTGAAGGCACTTGATCGCGGTGTGCTGCGCCAGGGCCAGACCGTGCTGCGCGACGGTGCGCCCGTCGGCGAAACCACCTCCGGCACCTTCTCGCCGTCGCTGCAGATCGGTATCGCCCTCGCCCTGCTCGATACCGCGGCGGACCTCGAACCCGGCGCGGAGGTCGAGGTCGACGTGCGCGGCCGCCGCCTGCGCTGTGAGGTTGTGCGTCCGCCATTCGTCGACACGAAAACCAAGTAGTCGGCGTCTCGCTGTGCACCGCGGATGTCGGCAGGTGACGCGGGTACATTCGCGGCGCGCCGACACTCGCACCGCGGCGAAATCGCGACCGATAGGATCTGCCTCATGACCGTTGCCGCACAGTTCACCCATGTTCCGCATCCCGCGCCCACCCCGGCGCAGCGGGTACAGGAGATTCTGGCGGCGCCGGGCTTCGGACGCTTCTTCACCGACCATATGGTCTCCATCGACTACACCGAGGGCGAAGGCTGGGGCAATGCCAGGGTCGAGCCGTACGGGCCGTTGGCGTTGGATCCGGCGACGATGGTGTTCCACTACGGCCAGGCCATCTTCGAGGGTCTGAAGGCCTACCGGCAGAACGACGGCAGCGTCTCCTGCTTCCGCATCGACGCGAATGCGACGCGCTTCCGCAAGTCCGCACGCCGGATGGCGATGGCGGAACTGCCCGAGGAACTATTCATCGAATCCGTGCGTCAGCTGCTCGAGGTCGACGGCGGCTGGGTGCCCGCGGCCGGTGGTGAGGAGTCGCTGTACCTGCGGCCGTTCATGTTCGCCACCGAGGCCGGGCTCGGCGTGAAGCCCGCTTCCGCCTACAAATACCTGCTGCTGGGATCGCCTGCGGGCGCGTACTTCCCGCGCGGTGTGAAGCCGGTGCGGGTCTGGCTGTCGACCGAGTACGTGCGGGCCGCACCGGGCGGTACCGGTGAAGCGAAGGTCGCAGGCAACTACGCGGCCTCGCTGCTGGCCCAGGCGCAGGCCTCCGAGAAGGGCTGCGATCAGGTCGTCTGGCTCGATGCCTGTGAGCGCCGCTATGTCGAGGAGATGGGTACCAACAACCTGTTCTTCGTCTTCGGCTCCGGTTCCGAGGCGCGGCTGGTCACCCCGGAACTGTCCGGATCGCTGTTGCCCGGCATCACTCGCGATTCGCTGCTCACCCTCGCCGCCGATTCGGGCTATGTGGTTGAGGAGCGCAAGGTTTCGGTGGAGGAGTGGCGCAAGGGCGCCGAATCCGGTGAGATCACCGAGGTTTTCGCCTGCGGTACCGCCGCCGTGATCACACCCGTCGGCTGGGTTCGTTCCGCCGATGGCGAGTTCGCGGTCGGCGGTGGTGAGCCGGGCGAGGTCACCATGGCGCTGCGTGACACCCTCACCGGCATCCAGCGCGGCACCTTCGCCGATATCCACGGGTGGATGCGCGGCATGTGACTGCGGCAGTCCCGCGAACGCCGCAGCCGTGTGCCGTTCGTGGTTCAGCTTGGCATGAAGGTGCGCCATTCCTCCAGGGTTTGCGGGCGCATGACGTAGTTGGCGTCCTTGACCGTGGAGAGCGCGGCGGAGGGGTCCTGGGAATACCAGTGACCGGGGTAGACGACCGGGTCGCCGGATAGGTCGGCTAGATAGCGCAGGCTACGGAACATGGCGTCGGAGTCGCCGCCGGGGAAGTCGGTGCGGCCGCAACCGTCGATGAAGAGGGTGTCGCCCGCGATGAGGCGATTGTCGAACAGGAAGCACTGGCTGCCGGGGGTGTGGCCGGGGGTGTGCAGCAGCTCGATATCGAAGGCACCGACGCTGACCTTGTCGCAGTGCTGGTGTCCGGTGAGTTCGCTCGGCGCGATGCCGGTGACATTGGCGACCCAGGACAGTTCCTCGGCATTGACGTGCACCGGAACGCTCGTCTTTTCGAGCAGCTCCCGCACCCCGCGCAGGGTGAATCCCAGCATGGTGCCGCCGACATGGTCCGGGTGGTGATGGGTGGCGAGCACCCCGGTCAGCCGCAGCCCGTCAGCCTCGGCGATATCCACCAGATCGCCCGCCGCATACGCCGGATCCACCACCACACACTCGCCGGTCTCCCGATCGCCGATCAGATACGCGAAATTTCGCATCTGCGTCGCGATCGGATCACCCACGGCAAAATCTCGACCGGACAGCAGTTGACGAAAATACAGACGCTCGGAAGACATACCGTCCACTGTATTGCCTGACCCAGACAATGCGCGCACCGTGCCAGCTATCTCATCGCGGGCGATGTGTTCGTATACAAGTGCGGGCGTGCTCGTGCCGCATCCAGAGGTTGCCGCGCCATCAGGTCCAGTTCGCTCGCCGAGCGCAGTCGAAATGCGGCACGACACGCCCAGCGGCACCGCCATACGACTGCGCTCGACGGATCTCGGTTACCTCAGAAGCTAGCTGGACGCGGTACTAGTCCACGCGAGAATGCACGGTCAGGCCTAATCCGCTCGCCAGGCGCGGCCACCGATGTGCGGTTATGAGACCGAAATATTCAGGGCGGCACGGTAACACGTTGCTGGCACGAGTCGGCCGAGTCAGGCGCCCGAGGCCAGTCCTGCGGCGGTGATGGCGACGGATATCTCTAGTGTGACGCTGCGGATATCGCCGGGTTATGCCGCCGAAGGTGGGTCAAGTGTGCGATGACAGAGGCCGAAACGTCCGGGGCGGCACCGTTATGTAGGTATTCGCCGGTGCTTGGTGCGCGTTGGCCGACTCAGGTGCCCAGGGTTAGTCCGGCGGCGGTGATGGCGACGGATATCTCGAGTGTCGCGCCGAGGATGTCACCGGAGAGGCCGCCGAAGCGGTGGGTGCTGTGTCGAATGAGTAGGGCTGAAATGCCCACGGCGACAAGGACAACGGCGGGGCCGAGCCAGCGGTGGTCCGGCACGGCGAGTATGCCCGCGGCAACGGCGAGTGCGGACCAGAGTGCGATGGTGATCGGGTGCTGGGTCCCGGCGACCAAAGTGCCGAAGCCGGTGCCGGGAGCAGCGGCGGTGCCGCGCCGACATGCGAGGACCACCACCACTCGGCCGACGGCCACCGCGAGCAGCACCGCGAACCAACGCTCGGCCTGGGCCAGCGCGGCGAACGAAAACGCTTGGATCCCAACGGCGAACACAATTGCCGCCACCCCGAACGGCCCCGTGTCACCGCTCTTCAATATCTCCCTGGCCCGCTCGGGCGAACCATAGGACCCCAGCCCGTCCAGCGTGTCGGCCAATCCATCCAGATGCATCCCCCGAGTGATGAGCGCCAACCCGGCAACCACCACCAGCCCCGCGACCGACGCGCTCGCCCCACCCCACACCAGCACCCACAGCAACCCGGCCCCGGCCGCCCCGAGTCCCACGCCAACCAACGGCGCCAACGCGATCGCCCGCCCCGCCGCGCTCCGATCGACACTCTCCGGCCCCCGCACCGGCAGCACTGTCAGCCACGACACCGCAAGCCGCACACCGGTCATATTTGCCGACCTGTAATCGCTCGACCATCGCCATCGTCGGATCCACGCAGCGAAGCCGCCGTCGCGCACGCCGTACGCCGCGCACCGTTCATGCCGAGCGCTCCGTCGGCCCGCAGTGCCAGGTCCGCATGTCGCTCGATGCGTGTGTTGCCGCTAGCGGCCAGGATCGACCCGCAGGACGGGATCGTCTGCTGATGATGGCGGTCGTCGCGGTGCTTCCGACCGAGAGCGCGGTCCGCCGGTCCGAGGTGCAAGTTTCGCTCGCCGCTGGAGGCGCGTGCAGCCAAGGTCTATTTCCGCAAGTCCGGTTGCGCGGTCGCTTCGGCGGCGATGCTGGTCCCGGCTTCGGCTTCGGCTTCGGCTTCGGCTTCGGCTTCGGCTTCGGCTTCGGCTTCGGCTTCGGCTTCGGCTTCGGCTTCGGCTTCGGCGGCCGAATCGGCTGTGCTCACACCGGCTTCGGCGAAGGTGGCCATTTCGGCGAGGGTGGCTACGGCGGCGCGCAGGACGGGGAGGGCGGTCAGGGCGCCGGATCCTTCACCGAGGCGCATGTCCAGGTCGAGGAGGGGCTCGAGGCGGAGGTGGCGCAGGGCGAGGGTGTGCGCGGGTTCGGTGGAGCGGTGGCCCGCGAGCCACCAGGCGCTGGCACCGGCGGCCAGGTCCTCGGCGACCAGGGCGGCCGCGGTGACGACCACGCCGTCGAGGATGACCGGAGTCCGTCGGGTCGCGGCTTGTGCGAGGAAGCCCGCCAAGGCGGCGAAGTCGGCGCCTGCGGCAACCCGCAGCAGTTCGACCGGGTCCTTGGCGACCGGGCGGGCGCGGCGCATGGCATCGCGGATCGCGGCGACCTTGCGGATCCAGCCCGCATCGTCCACGCCGGTGCCCCGGCCGACAGCGGCGATGGGTTCGGTATCGGTGAGGGTCGCGATGAGGACGGTGGCGGGTGTCGTATTGCCGATGCCCATATCGCCCGCGATGAGCAGGTCGGCGCCCGCATCGATCTCGTCGTCGGCGATCGCCTTGCCCGCGGCGAGCGCGGCATGGATCTCGTCCTCGCTCAGCGCGTCTTCGCGATCGATCGACCCGCTCGAGCGCCGCACCTTGTGCTTTGCGACCTGCGGATCGGTATCGGCGTCGACGGAAATATCGACGACCCGCACGGTCGCACCCGCCACCGCGGCCAGCGTATTCACCGCCGCACCACCGCCGAGGAAATTGGCGACCATCTGCGCGGTCACCTCACTCGGATATGCCGAAACGCCGTGGCGCGCAATGCCGTGATCCCCGGCGAACACCACCACCCGCGCCCGCTCGAACCGCTTCGGCGGGCACACACCTTGACATGCCGACACCCAATTCCCGAGTGTCTCGAGCCGCCCGAGCGCCCCACCGGGTTTGGTCAGCTGCGCCTGCCGCTGCTCCGCCGCCGCCCGAACCCCCGCATCGGGTGGTACAACCGGTCCGAATCCGTCTGTCACTATCGAGCCTTTCCGGGTCGGGGCAGTTCATTCCTACACCGCGCAGTCCATACCGGGCCCAATCTTGCCGCCACACCCGACGGTCCGCACCACCCACCCCGCACCTGAGGCCTCGTCCCGCGCCGCCGCGGTCCGACCCGACGGTCCGCACGGCGCATCCTGCACGGCTGGCACGACACCCCATAGGGTGCCGCTCCCGCTGGTGACGCGCCATGATCGCCGCGGCCGTGCGCTCGTATTCAGGCGGACTGCTCCACCCGCGCCCTACCTGAGGCCTGGTCCGCGTGCTTGCGGCCCGATTCGGCCTCCGTATGGCGCATGCTGCACGGTTGCGACATCCATAGGCCGCGGCTCCCGCTGGTGACGCGACATGATCGCGGTGGCCGTGCGCTCGTATTTCAGGTGGACTGCTCCACCCGCGCCCTACCTGAGGCCTGGTCCGCGTGCTTGCGGCCCGATTCGGCCTCCGTATGGCGCATGCTGCACGGTTGCGACATCCATAGGCCGCGGCTCCCGCGAGTGACGCGCCATGATCGCCGCGGCCGTGCGCTCGTATTCAGGCGGACTGCACCACCACGCTCTACCCGATGCCCCGTCCCGCGTGCTTACGGCTCCACTCGGCCTCCGCATGACGCATACGACGCTCGGTGGGGCGCGGCTCTCGCGAGTGATCCGCGGTGCGTGGTCGCCGCGGCAGTTGCCTGCGCCGCGGCATTGGACCGCGGTGCCCTGCAGTTGGCTGAGGTCGCGACGTCATCGCGGCTGCCGTGCGGTCCTATTTCAGGCGGAGGGGAAGCCCGGCGACAATCAAGAAGGCTTCGTCGCAGGTTTGCGCGAGGCGCTGGTTGAGGGTCCCGATCTCGTCGCGAAAGAGGCGGCCGGAGCGGGTGGCCGGGATGACGCCCATACCTACCTCCGGGGTCACGATCACCAAGCGGCCGGGGTAGGCAGTGACCGCGGCGACCAAGGCGTCCGTGTCTGGGGCGATGGTGCCGCGCGGGGCATCCCAGGCCTCGCGCGCGTCGATGCGGGCGGTGAGCCAGGTCCCGATATCGTCGATCAGCGTGGTTCCGGCCGGGGGAGCGGCGGTGAGAACCGTTGCCGGATCAGCGCTTTCGAGGACCGTCCAGTCCGCGGGCCTGCGGTCGCGGTGGCGGGCGATGCGCTCGGCGAAGTCGAGATCGGCCGGATCGGGAATCGCGGTGGCGATATAACGCACCGGACCGCCCTCGGCCGCCAACACCTCCGCGAATGCCGACTTACCGGATCGCGCGCCGCCGAGCACGAGGATGCGGTGCGCGCGGCTGCTGGTAGATGAGCGATCCGACACGGCAGCACCGTATCAATCCGCCGCACTCAGGCCCGCTGCTCGGTCGCCTCCGCGCCGCCGAACCGGCGGCGATACTCGGTCGGCGCGATGCCGACGACCTTCTGGAAGTGATGCCGCAGCAGGGCACCGGATCCGAAACCGGCTTGTGCGGCAATCTGTTCCAAGCCTTCGTCGGTGTCCTCCAGCAGATGCTTCGCATACAGCACGCGCTGATTGGTCAGCCATTTCACCGGTGTGGTTCCGGTTTCGGCGGCGAAGCGGCGGGCGAAGGTGCGGGTGGACATCATCGAGCGGGCGGCCAGATCGTCGATGGTGTGCGGCAGGTCGAGATTTTCGTTCATCCACTGCAGCGTGGAGCTGAGACTGTCGGAGGTGCATTCAGGCACCGGACGCTCGATGAATTGGCGCTGCCCGCCGTCACGCTGCGGCGGCACCACCATCCGCCGTGCGATCGCATTGGCGACGGAACTGCCGATCTCCCGGCGCACCAGATGTAGGCAGGCGTCTATGCCCGCGGCCGTGCCCGCCGAGGTGATCAGATTGCCCTCGTCGACGAACAACACATCGGGATCGACCGTGGCCTGCGGAAACCGCGCCGCCAATTGGTCGACATAGCGCCAATGCGTGGTGCACTTGCGACCGTCGAGCAGACCGGCCGCACCGGCCAGGAAAGCACCGGAACATACGGTGAGCACGATCGCCCCACCATCCGACGCGTCCCGTATCGCGTCGACGACCCGCGGATCGAGCCCCTGTTCCAGGGCCGATGCGGGAAAGGCCGGAATCGCCACCAGATCGGCCTTCGCCAACTCCTCCAGCCCGAACTCCGGTGTGACGGTGATGCCGGGGGTCGTGGACGGCAGCGGCTTCCCCGGCTCGGCTCCGCAAACCTTGAAATCGAATCCGGGCAGTCCGTCCGCGGTCCGATCGAGCCCGAAGACCTCACAGACCACGCCGAATTCGAACATGGCCAGGCGCTCCGAAAGCACCACCGCGACCTTGGACAGCATGTAGACAGCGTACCTGGCTGAATCTTTACGAACAATGTCAGAACAGCCACTTTCGGCGGTAAATCACCGAGCGCAAAATTACTGCCATGATTACTTTTCTCGTAAGCATGGCGGTCGTGGTGGGCTTCGCGGTCCTCATCACACGAGGCGGCGGTCACGCCGGATCGGCGAACGTCACCGATCGCGACGCCCAGCGCCTGCAGTCCGATCTGTCCGCCATCATCGCCCACTCACATCACCACTGAGGGGAGTGCTATGGGCTGTCGGCTCGTCGCCGCTCTCGATGCCACCACGGAGCGAGTCTTACGAGCGACCGTTCGCGGCCCGTCTCGCGTCCGAGCCGTCGAAGCGCATGCGACGAAGTCGCGAGTCTCGACGGCGCCGCTAGCGACTGCTTGCAGGTCGCTCGAAAGGGTCGGACGCGAGACACCAGGGGGCCGCGAACACGCAGTGCCGAAGGCGCTGCAATTAGACACTGTCGCCGGGGCCGACCCGCGGCTTCGGCGCCCGCATCTTGCGGATCTGCGAGGCGCGGACGAACGCGTACCACCCCAGCTTGTAGCCGGTATCGGTGCTCTCCGGGAAGCGCTCACGCACCCGTCCGTTGACGATCCGGCCGAGCAGGAAGCCCTCGGCGATCATGAAGAACATCATCACCAGCATGGCCAGCGTCACAATCGTCTGCAGCGCGGGCGCGGCGAGCATCGACAGGATCAGGACCAGCGCCATCGGCATGAACAACCCGACCAGGTTGCGTCGCGCATCGACGATGTCACGCACGAACGCCCGCACAGGACCCTGATCACGGGGCAGCAGGTATTTGTCCTCACCGGCCAGCATCCTGGCGCGCCGGTCCTGGGCCGCCAGCCGGCGCTCGGCCGAGGCCGTCTTGCGGTCCTCGCGGCTACCGCGGGTGGCCTTGCGCCGGGCGCGCGCCTCCTTCGCGGTGAGCGGGGCCGGGGCCACCGGGCCGCGCCGCTTGCCTTGGGCGTCACGACGTTTCGGAGTAGGTCGGCCCTTGCTCTCGGTGGCGGTGGCCGCTTTCGTGATGGAGACTGCGGTCGAGCCGCCGTCCGAGCCCGCCGTCTGGTCGGCGCTCTCGTCGGTGGTGCTGGACTCGCCGCGACGGAACAATTTCACGCGACCAGGCTATTCGATGCGGTACCCCGCAGGAAATGAGGTCGGTGGGAGGTTGTGTCCACCGCAGTACCCGGTGGTGGCAAGATGGGGGAATAACAGCCCGCTGAGTGGTGTTGTAGCCACGAGCCGTGCGCTGTTCACGGGTTGAACACAGCTGTCCTGAGGAGAGTTCATGACTGTGCAAGACGAGACGACCACCCACGGTGTAACTCTGACCGACGCCGCCGCCAGCAAGGCGAAGGCGCTGCTCGACCAGGAGGGTCGCGACGACCTCGCCCTGCGTATCGCCGTGCAGCCGGGCGGCTGTGCGGGCCTGCGCTACCAGCTCTTCTTCGACGACCGCTCGCTCGACGGCGACCTGACCGTCGACTTCGGCGGCGTCAAGCTGGCCGTCGACCGGATGAGCGCGCCGTACGTACAGGGCGCCTCGATCGACTTCGTCGACACCATCGAGAAGCAGGGCTTCACGATCGATAACCCGAATGCGACGGGTTCCTGCGCCTGCGGCGACTCCTTCAACTGACACCTCGGCCCTCGGCCGGTTGTCGCCGGGGCGAAGAAGTCGTTAGTGCTCGGCGGATGCAGTAGTTGATACGGTGAAGGCGCGGGTTTTGTGTCCCGCGCCTTTCGTCGTCTGCCGCCTACTCGAAGGGGCTCAGCCTCGTGTCTATCGCCGTGTCCGCGTCCATTGCAACCGACCACCTCATGCGTTTTCCCGGACGGTTCGCCGATGCGCTGCTGGCCGATCAGCTCGACCACGTCTCAGTGAGCTTTCTCGTCGATGATCTGCAGATCCGCAAGGGCGGTGTCGCGGGCAACATCGCCTACGCCATGGGTGTTTTGAACCGCACGCCGCTGCTCGTCGGCGCGGTCGGCGCCGATTTCGCCGAGTACGGCGCCTGGCTCGAGAAGCACGGTGTCGACTGCTCCACCGTCCGGATCTCGGACCGGGCGCATACCGCGCGCTTCGTCTGCACCACCGACGACGACATGGCCCAGATCGCGTCGTTCTACCCGGGCGCGATGAGCGAGGCCCGCGACATCTCGATCGGCGAACTCGCCGAGCAGCACGCCCTGGACCTTGTGCTCATCGGCGCCAACGATCCCGAGGCGATGCTGCGCCACACCGCCGAATGCCGTGAACTCGGCATTCCGTTCGCCGCCGACCCGTCCCAGCAGCTGGCCCGCCTCGACGGTGATCAGGCCGTGCAGCTGATCGAGGGCGCCACATACCTTTTCACCAATAAGTACGAGTGGGCGCTGCTGCTGCAGAAGACCGGTCTGAGCGAGGAAGAGGTCGCGCGCAAGGTCGGTATCCGGGTCACCACACTCGGCAAGGACGGCGTGCAGATCGTCGACCGCGACGGCACCGAGGTGACTGTCGGTGTGGTCCCCGAGGTGAACAAGGTCGAGCCCACCGGCGTCGGCGACGCTTTCCGCGCGGGCTTCCTCACCGGCCACACCACCGGACTCTCGCTGGAGCGCTCCGCCCAATTGGGTTCGCTCATCGCGGTTCTCGTACTCGAGACCATGGGCACCCAGGAGTGGACCCTCAATAAGGACGATGCTCTCGAGCGCCTCACCAAGGCTTACGGTCCCGAAGCCGCCGCCGACATCAAGCCACTGCTCTGAGCGACGCCCTCTTCGACGGCCGCACCGTATTCCGGTGCGGCCGTTCGCATTCGACTACAGCGAGACCGGGTAGACCGGCTCCTGGATGTCGGGAGTAATGCGCTTCTCCACGAAGATCCCGTGCCAGACCATGAAGACCAGCAGCGTCCACAACCGGCGGCTGTGGTCGCCGCGGCCCGCGCGGTGGTCTTCGAGCATGCCCTTGATCGCACCCTTGTCCAGCAGGTGATCGGTCTGCGATTCGGCGATCTGCAGGTGCGCCCAGTCGTAGAGTTCGGTGCCGCGCAACCAATGCCGCAGCGGGACAGGGAAACCCAGCTTCGCTCGGTGCAGCACATGCGGCGGGACGATGCCCTCGAGTGCCTGGCGCAGCGCGTACTTCGTGGTCTCCTTGGTGATCTTCTGCTCGTAGGGCAGCTGTTCGGCGACCTTCAGTACCTCGGAATCCAGGAACGGCACGCGCAGCTCGAGCGAATTCGCCATGGTCATCTTGTCGGCCTTGACCAGGATGTCGCCGCGCAGCCAGGTGTAGAGATCCAGATGCTGCATGCGCGCGACCGGGTCCCAGCCGCGTGACTGTGCGTAGATAGGCGCGGTGACGTCCTGGTGGGTCCATTCCGGCCGGAATTCGCGCAGCACCGCACGCAACTGCGCATCGCTGAAGCTGCGCGCATTGCCGTAGTAGCGCTCCTCCAACGGGAGCGAACCTCGGTGCAGCAGGCTCTTACCGCGGGTGCCGTCCGGAATCCGCTCCGAGAGCTTGCCCGCCAGCTTGCGCACACCGCGCGGCAGGTATTCGAAGGGCTTGAGCGACAACGGTTCCCGGTAGATCGTGTATCCGCCGAACAGCTCGTCCGCGCCCTCGCCGGAGAGCACCACCTTGACGTGCTTGCGCGCCTCCTTGGCGACGAAGTACAGCGGAACCAGCGCCGGGTCGGCCACGGGATCGTCGAGGTACCAGACGATTTCGGGGATCGCGGCCGCGAATTCGGCGGGGGAGACCACCTTCACGATGTGCCGCGCGCCGATCGCCTCGGCGCTCTCGGCGGCCACATCGACCTCGGAGTAGCCCTCGCGTTCGAAGCCGGTGGTGAAGGTGATCAGCTTCGGGTTGTGCCGCATCGCCAGCGCCGCGACCGCGGTGGAGTCGATGCCGCCGGACAGGAACGATCCGACCGTCACATCCGCGCGCATATGCTTGGCGACCGAGTCCTCCAGGGCCTCGGCGATATCGCGATAGCGGGCGGCCGCCGAACCGGGTGCGAAGGCCCGCACCTTGAACTGCGGGTTGAAGTAGCGGGTGATCTGCGGCGCCTGGCCCGCCCGCACGGTCGCGTAGTGCCCGGATTCCAGGCGACGGATGTCCTTGTGCAGGGTCTCCGGCTCCGGCACATACTGCAGCACCGTGTAGTGCTCCAACGCCCGCGGATCTAGCGCATCGGACAGCCCGAGTGCGGGCAGCAGCTCCAGCAGGCTCTTCTTCTCACTGCCGAACGCGGTCCCGCCGGGACCCGTCGCCAGGAACAACGGCTTGATCCCGAACGGATCGCGCGCCAGGAACAGCTCCTGGGTTTCGGTATCCCAGATCGCGAACGCGAACATGCCGCGCAGCTTGCGCACCGCCTCCGGACCCCAGTAGTGGAAGGCCGCGACGATCGCCTCGCTATCGCCCTCGGTCTCGAAGATCTTTCCGTCCGGGTACTCCTCGGCATGCGCCTTCGCGAGCTCTTCGCGGATCTCGATGTAGTTGTAGATCTCACCGTTGAAGGTCAGCGCGTAGCGCTCCCGGTTTTCGGCCGGACCCCAGCGCAGCGGCTGGTGCGAATGCTCGATATCGATGATCGACAGCCGGTTGAAGCCGTAGATCACATGATCGTCGTGCCAGGTGCCGCGCTCGTCCGGGCCGCGATGGCGCACGCAGTGCAAGGCGTCGTACACCCGCTCCACTGTGTTCGCCCACCCCGCCAGCTCCGCTGGCTGCCGTCCCCGGCGGTCCTCGGTTGCCGCATCAGATGTCAGGAATCCGAGCAGTCCACACACGGCGTCGGCAACCTCGTTTCCGCTTCGGTACGGGCGCTGGCCCGATTCATTGGGTGGCTACGCCCGATAAGTGGGCGCACAGGACGAAATCTCGTGTCCGAGTATGCCGCACCGGGCGGATTCGTGTGTCGCGCCCACCGGACAGTTGCGCTGCGAAATGTTGTGTCCGCCTGCATCGCACCTGCCCGATCCGGTCGCGTCGCACGCCTTGTACTGCGACGATGTCCGGGTGACCGGATCAACCCCCGCGCCGGCGGAGTGTCGAATGCGACCCGACGTCAAACGGGGCGCCGGTTTGGTCTACGCTGCGTAGTACTCAGGACATTCTCAGTTGGATCGCGCGCGAAGCAAGCGGCCGACGGAATGCCCTGAAACGTGCTTAGGACGTACCGCCGGGCGATCGCAACTCGGGCGGTGCACTGTCGGAATGTGTGGCGACCAGGAAGGCGTGAGCGTGGCGCACAAGGCGAGCGAAGAGATCGGGGCACGACCCGTGAAGGGGCGGCAGGGCCGTATCCTTCGGCGGGCCGGGCTGGCGGTGTCCTTGGGGATCACCGCGATGCTCGTCTCGGGCTGCTCGATCGACAATGTTTGGCTGCGATTCGGCTGGCCCTCGGGCATCACGCCGCAGGCCACCCGGATGCGGGAGCTGTGGACCTGGTCGGTCATCGCGGCATTGGCGATGGGTGTGCTGGTGTGGGGTCTGACCTTCTGGACCGTCGCCTTCCACCGCAAGAAGAAGGACTCCCCGGAGTTCCCGCGCCAGACCGGTTACAACGTGCCGCTGGAGCTGACCTACACGGCCGTGCCGTTCGTCATCATCGCGGTGCTGTTCTACTTCACCGTGGTCGTGCAGAACTACGTGCACGAGAAGGTCGACAACCCGGACGTGACCGTCGACGTGACCGCCTTCCAGTGGAACTGGAAGTTCGGCTACCGCAATGTCGACTTCAAGGACGGCTACCGCTTCGACGGCATCGACAAGGCCCGCGAGGATGCCAACCAGGAGCAGCTCGAGGAGTACAAGGAGCGGACCAAGGACGGTCACCCGCAGCCGGGCCCGGTGCACGGCAAGCCGGAGAACGAGATCCTGTCCTACCTGCACTACGACAAGGTCGAGACCGTCGGCTCCAGCACCGAGATCCCGGTGCTCGTGCTGCCGACCGGCAAGAACATCGAATTCCAGCTGGCCGCCGCCGATGTGGTGCACGCCTTCTGGGTGCCGGAGTTCCTGTTCAAGCGCGACGTGATGCCGAACCCGAAGGAAAACCACTCCGATAACGTCTTCCAGATCACCAAGATCGAGAAGGAAGGCGCGTTCGTCGGCCGCTGCGCCGAGATGTGCGGCACCTTCCACTCGATGATGAACTTCGAGGTCCGTGCGGTATCGCCGGAGAAGTTCACCAAGTACATGGACGCGCGCAAGGCGGGTAAGACCAACGCCGAGGCGCTCGAGTCCATCGGTGAATCCCCGGTCGCGACCACCACACAGCCGTTCAACACCAAGCGCGACACCAAGAGTGCGTCCGCGGTAGAGAGCAAGTGAGGACTGATCTGAAATGAAGATCGAAGCGCGGATTTTCGAACTGCTCACGGTGTTCTTCGTCATCGTGGCAATCGTGTACGGCTACTTCACCGGCCAGTCGCGGACCGGTGTCGAGTGGGCGGGCACCACCGCGACGGTGCTGACCGCCGGTCTGTCGCTGATCATCGGCACCTACTTCCGTTTCGTCGCACGTCGCCTCGACCTGCGCCCGGAGGACTACGAGGATGCCGAGATCGTGGACGGCGCGGGCGATCTGGGCTTCTTCTCGCCCGGCAGCTTCTGGCCCATCACCCTGGCAGGCGCGGGCGCCATCACCGCCCTTGGCTTGGCGTTCTTCCAGTTCTGGCTGATCGGCATCGGTGTGGTGTGCATCCTCGGTGCGGCCGCCGGTCTGGTGTTCGAGTACTATCTCGGCCCCGAAAAGCACTGAGCGAATAGCTCTTTCCGAAGCGCCCCACCGGAATCCGGTGGGGCGCTTCGACGTTGCTGGGGCTGGGATGTCGCCGACGGTAGTCGAATGGTGGTTGCCGAGGGGCCTCGAAGCCACCATTCGACTACCGTCGGCGCTGCTGCCGCGTGGGGTCAGAGCGAGGCGAGGCGGGAGAGGATGCGGTTGGTGGAGCGGGGGGCGACACCGGCCAGTCCGCGCAGGGTGCGCGCGAAGCGGGGTTGGAGGCGGGCCGGGCGGGTGCGGATGGCCGTTTCGATCAGCCGCGCGGCGTCGGTCGGTTCCAGAGCGGGCTCGGTGACGTAGTGCGCGATGGTGCCGGTATCCGGTTGGACGGCCGGATATTGGACGGCGGTCACCTGGATGCCGCGCGGCGAGAGTTCGGCGTCCGCGCATTGACCGAAGGTGGTCCAGGCTGCCTGGGAGCTGGCGTAGGAGGCGAAATTCGGTGTAGCGCCGGTCTTCAGGCTCCACGGGCCCACATTGATCACATGGCCGGAGCCGGATTCCAGCATGGCGGGCAGCAGGCCGAGTGTCAGGCGCAGCGGACCGAAGTAGTTGGTCGCCATCATGCGCTGGTAGTCGCGGAAGCGGTCCAGGGATTGCGAGACGGGTCGGCGCAGCGGACGGCCCGCATTGTTGATCAGCACATCGACCCGGCCGAAATCGCTGAGCACCCAGTCGACGAGCTGATCGACATCACCGAGTGCGGAGATATCGCAGCGAAACCAATTCGCCGCACCGCCCGCATCGACGATCTGATTGCAGCCGGCGACGAGTTGATCCCCGCGCCGGGCGACCAGCAGCAGCTGCGCACCGTGTGCGGCAAGCAGTGTGGCTGTGGCGTGACCGATCTCGGAACACGCGTCCGTCACGAGAACCCGTAGCCCCTCGACGGATTCGGGCCGCTGACGTTTACGATCCGGCAAACGGGTCGGGGCAGTGCGGAATTCGAGCATCAGAGCAACCTTCACCGTAGATGGGCTGAACCAACGCATCGACACCCCGCCGACAGTGTCGAAGTCGACCGCCGTCGCCAACAGGTAGCCGAACCGCCGGATGGGCGGTGAAGCTATTTGCTGGCGACTATATGCGGCGCGACACAGTCTAATCCGCGGAGTCGTACCGCAGGGCGTGTTCGGATGCGCAGATCTCATCGATTCCGGTAACGATGTCGCGCAACAGTTCTGAGGGCAGCGCCGAGGGCCGCAAACGGCAGGTGAAGGTGATCAGGCCGTGGTCCTCGACCGCGAGTCCGCGCGCTTGCGCCTCCTCACGCAGGTACTTCGAGCGCACGCCGTAGGTCATCGCGGAGATGACGGTGAAGCATCCGGTCCGCTCCCGGTGTCCAGCAAACAAATCGTGCAGTCTGTAGAAAACCGAGGTGTAGGTCGACAGTGGCGCGAAAATCGCGACCCGGTAGGCGGGCCCGCGTTCCGAGGAGCTGATGACCGTATCGGCCAGATACTCCGCATCGCGCAATGTCAGCACCTTCGGGGCGAACATGAGCGCGCCCGCCGCGGCATTGCGCACCGGAGCACCCGCGCGGCCGCCCGCGGCAGAGGCGATGACGCCCAACGACTTCCTGGTCTTGGTGCCGACCTCACGGCGCGCCCGCAGCGAGCGGGTGGGCGTGGTGGGGTAGAGGCTCGACCACTGACCGAACCGCACGGTCCCCAACTGCACATGGCCGGTGCCGACCGGACGCGAAACCTTCAGCGGCGCGGTATCGACCCAACGACCGACCTGCAGTGCGACATTGCCCGGCCGGGCGATTTCGGCGTAGGCGTGTTCGACGAAGGAGTCGAAGTCCAGGAAGCGGTCGGCGTCGGTGGTGAGCCAGGTGTGGTCCTTGTCGATATCGACCGCATCGAGGGTGAGTGCGGTGATGATGCCCGCGCGTCCGCCCGCGCCGAGGATCCGGTGGAAGCGCTCGGTGTGGTGGTTGCGACCGCAGGTGCCGATGCGTCCGTCCGGATCGACGTATTCCAGGTCCACGATCTGATCGATGAACATGCCGTACTTGTGCGATGCCGTGCTGACACCGCCGACCGAGGCGAATCCGCCCGCGGTGATATCGCGGTGGTCGCCGACGATCGGCAACCCGAGCCCGTGTGCGCCGAGGCGGCGATCGATATCGGAGAGTTTGGCGCCCGCCTGCACTCGCACGGTGCGCCTGCCGAGGTTGATATCGAGCACCGCATTCATCTTTCGCAGCGAGACCACCGCGCGCGGATCGGGTAACGACAGACCGTCGTCGATCGGTTCGCCGCCACGCACCGTGAGGTTTTCCGCGCGACCGCGTGAATTCCGCACCGTACGAACGACATCCGCGGTGTCACGAGGTAGATATTCTTCGGCGGCGACAGTGTGCGGCGTGCTCATGGACCGAAAGCTAACCACAGCGCGGCCTCCGATGCTCGTTCGATCTCTACGGTTACCGGACCTGCGGCGTCAGCCGCTGGCTGAACAGGACGGATCCGGTCGCATCGCACAGATTGACCGTCAGTTCCCTTGACTTGCCGTCGATCAGCACCTCACCGAAATGTTGGAAGCTGTCCAGCGGTGAGGCGTTCTGAACGGTCGGTGCGTGCACGAAGACCGCCTCCGGACCGAAGGTGCCGTCGAGCGGATTCGGGCCGAACGCACCGGCATTCAGCGGTCCGGACACGAACTCCCAGAACTCGTCGAAGTCGGTGAAGGCGGCGCGCTCGGGCGAATAGTGGTGGGCCGCGGTGTAGTGCACGTCCGCGGTCAGCCAGACCACGCCGCCCACCTTGTTCGCCTTGATCGCCGAGAGCACCTGGGCGATTTCGGTTTCCCGGCCGGACGGTGTGCCGTTGTCGCCATTGGCGGGGCCCTCATATGCCGTGACTTTTTGTTCACCGTCCTTGACGACAAGGCCGAGCGGTAGGTCGTTGGCGACGATTTTCCAGGTGGCCTTGGAATCGCGCAGACCCTCGATGAGCCACTTCGTCTGTTCCGGACCGAAGATGCGACCGGTGGGTCCGTTGTCGATGTCGTTGGTGTCCTTATAGGTCCGCATATCCAGGACGAAGATGTCCAGCAGCGGGCCGTAGGAGATCTTGCGGTAGAGGCGGCTGTCGACCGCCTCCTTGGGCTCCAATGGCATCCACTCGTGGAAGGCCTGCCAGGAGCGCGTCGCGAGGGCGTCCATGCTGCGCTCGCTGTAGCCCTTGGTCTCGGCGACCAGGCCGCCGTGGTACCAGTTGTTGACGGTTTCGTGGTCGTCCCACTGGACCACCTGGGCGACCGAGGTGTTGAAGCGGCGGTAGTTCTGGTCGGTCAGGTTGTAGGCGTAGTTGCCGCGGAACTGGGCCAGGGTCTGCGCGACAGCGCTTTTCGCCTCGGAGACGGTATTGCGCCAGATCCGGCCGTCGGGCAGCGTCACCGATTCCTGCAGCGGGCCGTCGGCGTAGATCGAGTCACCGGAGTGGATGAACAGGTGCGGGTCGCGCGCGGCCATGGCGGAGAAGATCTTCATACCGCCGAGTTCGGGGTTGATGCCGTAACCCTGGCCGACCACATCACCGGACCACTGCAGCTTGATATCGGATGCGCCGGTGGGCACGGTGCGGAACACACCGGTGATCGGTTCGGAGGTGGCGCCGTCCTCGCCTTCCAGGGTGACCCGGTAGTGCACCTGCTGGCCGGCGGGCAGACCGTTGACACGCATGCGTCCGGTGCCGTCGGAGTCCGGCGTGAGCATCGGGCCGGTGAATCGTTTGGCGTCGGTGAAGGATTCGGTGGCCGCGGTCTCCACGATCAGCTTCGCGGGCTGATCCGAGCGCGCCCAGATCAGCGCGCCGTCGGTGCGCGGATCGCCCACCGCGACGCCGTGGGTGAGTTTCGGGCGCGGACGGACCAGTGTGGGCCCGTCGTTCGAGCAGGCGGCGAGTGCGGGGACCGCGACGAGACCGAGGGCGGAGGTGCGCAGCAGGGTGCGCCGGGAGATGCCGAAGTCCGAACCAGTCATTGGCCCACCTTGGCGCAGGGAGTCCAACACCATGTGAACTGCCATCGTCGGCTCGGCCAACAGGCGCCCGGTATCAGCTGCGCGGTCGGAGTTCAATGATCGGGATGAGCCGGTCGGTCTTCTTCTGGTAGCCGAGATAGCGGGGTTGCACAGCGGTGATCTGTTTCCATGCCTGCTCACGCCGTTGCTCGTCCAGCTGTTCGGCCGTGACGTGGTACTTCGTACCGCCCACCTCGGCCCACACCTGATCCGGATGCGCGGCGATATTGTGATACCAGCCCGGATGTTGGATCGCGCCGCCCATGGAGGCGACGATCAGCCAGCCGCCGTCATCGGCTGGAAACCGGCTCACCGTCACCCGACGTTCCTGACCGCTCTTCGCGCCGACAGTGGTCAGATAGACCAGGTCCATCCCCATGAATCGGTCGTGGCGGAATCGGTGGTATCGCTCCATCGCCTGGATGAGGAAACGGAACACCGGATTGGGTGACGGTGGCCGGGATCCCCGGGTCCCCGGTGGAATCTTCTGAAAGCTCATGATTCGCTCCCATACCGCTCGGAACTGTCTGCCTCACAGCATTCCACTTCGGTGATCATTTCGTGGCCGGACGCCGGATGACCGAAGACCCCGAACCCGAATGGTTCGGGGTCTTTTGGCGCAACCCTCAGATGGTGTTGTCGCAGAGGATTTCGAATGCGCGGACGGCGTCTTCCGGGAAGACGAGTACCCGGTGTCGGGCGGGCTGAGCCCGGCCGATGGTGGCGCGGATCCCGTTGACGCGCAACAGGTCGCGCACCATGCGGGCGGTGCCTTCGGCGGCTACCGTCGCAGCCGCGACGAGCAGGCCGTAGTCCTCGGTAGCCGGCTCATGCGAGCGCGTGAGCCACATCATGGGGTGTGCCTTTCGCCGTCGGTGCTGCGGTCCTGGTACTGCTGCAGCACGGCGAGCTGTTTGCGTTCCTCGGCGTGCTCGATCTCGAAGTATCGCTCGGATTCCGCCACGGGATCGGGTCGCAGGAAGCTGCCGGTGCCCGGTTTGCCCGCCGAACCGAGCTTGTTCATCTTCTTCGGGATCGCCGCGCCCTGGTAAACCAGCGGCACCGGATGGCCGTGCTCGTCGACCGGTCCGAGCGCCTGGTGCACCTCGACGTACTCACCGTGCGGCAGTCGCTTGATTATGCCCGTCTCGATGCCGTGCTCCAGCACCGCCCGGTCGCTGCGCTGCAGACCGATGCAGAACCTATAGGTGATGAAGTACGCGATCGGCGGTGCGATCAACAGGCCGATGCGGCCCATCCAGGTGGTGGCATTGAGCGAGATGTCGAACTTCAACGCGATGATGTCATTGACACAGCTGAGCGTCAGCACCAGATAGAAGGTGATCGCCATCGCGCCGATTCCGCTGCGCACCGGCACATCTCGCGGCCGCTGCAACAGATTGTGGGCCGCGTAATCCTTGGTGAGCCGCTTCTCGATCCACGGGTAGGCAGGCAGGATCACGAGCACCAGGCCCATCACCAGGGCAACCCAGAATGCCGCCGGGATGGTGTAGTTGCCGAGGTATATCTCCCACGGCGGCATGAGCCGGGCCAGGCCGTCGGTCCACATCATGTAGAAGTCCGGTTGTGAACCCGCCGACACCTGCGCCGGATTGTATGGCCCGAGTTCCCAGATCGGATTGATCTGGAATACCCCGCCCATGATCGCCACTGTGGCGAGGGTGAACATGAAGAACGCACCCTGGTCCGCGGCGAAGACCGGCACGATGCGCGCACCGATGACATTGCCTTCGGTGCGCCCCGGTCCCGGGAATTGCGTGTGCTTCTGATACCAGACCAGCGCGATATGCGCGGCGATCAGCGCGAGCATGATGCCGGGGAACAGCAGCACATGCGTGATGAACAGACGCGGAATCAGCACCTCGCCCGGAAATTCGCCGCCGAAAAGGGCGAAGTGGATCCAGGTTCCGACGATCGGGACGCTCATCGTGATCCCGCCGAGCGGTGAACGCAGACCGGTGCCCGACAACAGATCGTCGGGCAGGCTGTAGCCGAAGTAGCCCTCGAACATGGCCAGGACCAGCAGGGTCGAGCCGATCACCCAATTCGCTTCGCGCGGTTTGCGGAACGCGCCGGTGAAGAAGATCCGCAGGCAGTGCACGATGATCGCGGCCAGGAACATCAGTGCGGCCCAATGGTGTACCTGCCGGACGAACAGACCGCCGCGCACCTCGAACGAAATGTCCAGGGAGCTGGCATAAGCCGCCGACATGTGCACGCCCCGCAGCGGTTGATACGCGCCGTCGTAGACCACTTCCGTCATCGACGGATCGAAGTACAGCGTCAGGTAGATGCCCGAGATCAGCAGAATAATGAAGCTGTACAAGGCGATCTCGCCGAGCAGGAAGGCCCAGTGCGTCGGGAAGACCTTGTTGATCGAACGTTTCACGAAGGCAGCGGCGCGGTACCGCTCGTCCGCGGCGTCGGCCTGCTGCGCCGCCTTCGAGCTCATCGCGGGCTCCCGTCCGAGCCGCGTGGCGCCACCTCGTAACGAATGAACAGCACAGGCATTGTCATCTCCTTCTCGATCGACAGCCGGCTACGCATAAGACGGTCGAGCGGTCCGAAACGTGACGGCATGGATGCGAGAGGTACTACCGTGTGACGTAGATCTCGTCAGGGCTCGGGGAGTTCGTTCAACGCGGCGAGGAAGTCGTCCGACGGATAGATGCAGAGCGATTCACCGGTGTGCTGCGTGGCGGCGGCCAACTCGATGGTGCCGCCGTGCCACCAGTAGACGTCCTGGCTGACCGGCCACGGGCGCTGCGTGTAATCGAGCACCGCGACCTGGGCCAGCACCGTGGTGGCCTGGACCACCTCGAGATTCGCCACCGGGTGCGCGTAGATATGGCGCTGCGACGGCACCACGAATACCGCACCCGCCGGTCCGATCACCGGATACGCGTCGAGCCAGCACGCGTGCGCGGTGATGTAGTCGGAGATGCCGCACAGCATCGTGATTTCGACACCGTCGGCGCTCGGCGTATCGATCTGATGAGTGAGCACATCCAATGGACCGTCGCTGCGGGTGTTCCGCTCGGCGAGGGCGAACAGGTCGTATTCGTCGATCGGCCACTGCCGCAGCATCGGATAGGTGACCGGAGCCATGGTGTGCACCTGATCGATCAGCACCCGCTGGATCAGGCCCGGTGCGACCTGGCGACGCACCACATCGGGCGCACCGCCGTGCCCGGAGTAGAGCCGAGTCCTGATGAGCCCCCGCATCATCGCGAAGTCGCCGGTATCGAGCGGATCGCTGTCGACCTCCAGATCGACCAGCCCGGTACTCAGATAATCCGCCACCAGTGCCGGCCACTGATCCGGCGGCTCATCCGCGGCCATCCGCCGCAAATTCGTCAATCCGACCATCACATCCCCCGCGGGCCCGGACAGCATCACGTCATCGGCGGCCGCCACCCGGCACGAATACCCCAACTGATGCGCCGCCGCCACGGCGAGAGACAACAACAGATCCGGCGCTATCTCCGACACCGTGACTCCCTCGCTCGTCTTGCGGTGCACCAGCTTTCACCACTGCACGTCCGCAGTTACCGCACTCGGAACAGGTACCCCGTGATTGTGCCTCCCCGGTGAGACCCGCACCCGGCTGTTGCCGAGATCGCTGGCCCCGAGATGCCACGGGCTCGCGGTTACCGGTGGGCGTTGCGGCGATTGGATGCCACGACCGCCGGGATCATCGGCCGCAACGAGGCGCTTGTCGGCACTGTGATTGCGGGCAGCCGCGGCGACGCTGCTCGCCGGACCCGGTGGCTCATGGCCGTCGGGCTCGAGGAACGAATGCCTCGTGTGCCGCTGCCACGAACGCCGCACATGCGTCGGGATTCTTGTCCCCGGTGGCTGTTTCGACTCCGCTATTGACGTCTACCGCGAACGGACGCACCCGTGCGACGGCAGCAGCGACATTGTCCGGACCGAGACCACCGGCGAGGATCACCGGGCAGCCCAGCTCGTGCAGCGCTGTCACTACGGCCGCGCTCACCGACCAGTCGTGCGTGCGTCCAGTGCCGCCCAAGCGGTCGGCGGTGCGTGAATCGAGCAGTACCGCATCACAATCCGCGGCGGCCTGACACGCGGTTTCGACGGCCTCCGGCCCCGTGACGTGCACCGCCTTGATGACCTTCCGGCCACCGGCGGTCTTGCGGACTTCACGAACGGTGTCGATGGTGACGAGCCCGTGAACCTGGATCGCATCCACCCCGACTCGGTCGGCCAGCTCCACGATCGCGGCCGCTTCCTCCAGATGGGTGACCAGCACACGGGTGACGAAGGGCGGAGCGAGTCGCGACAGCGCCGCCGCGCGCTCGGCATCGAGGGCGTCTTCGCTGAAATGGGTGATCCCGGAGATGAATCCGATGGCGTCGGCACCGGCGGCCAGCGCGATCCGCAGATCGCCTTCGGATCTGATCCCGCAAATCTTTGCGCGCACCGTCACGACTCAACGATATGCGCCGGGCTGTGGAGCCGCCGAAACCGAACGAGCCCGGTGCGCTCGGCACCGGGCTCGTGGAAGTGGGAGGGGCTAGCTGGCGGCCGTCTCCGGGATTCGGGTGGCTTCGGGGGCGGCGCCGCTGGGGACGCCCTTTTTCAGGCTGGCGGCGTAGACGTCGACGTATTCTTGGCCGCCGAGCTGCATGAGGTCGTACATGACCTCATCGGTGACGGCGCGTTCGACGAAACGGTTGCCGCCCATGCCTTCGTAGCGGGAGAAGTCGATGGGGGCGCCGAATTTGACGGTGACCTTGTGGCGGCGCCAGCGGAACGGGCCGGGTGGGCAGACCTCGAAGGTGCCGACGACGGCGACCGGGATGACGGGCACACCGGTCTCGAGCGCGAGCCGCGCCAGGCCGGTCTTGCCCTTGTAGAGGCGACCGTCGGGGGAGCGGGTGCCCTCCGGGTACAGACCGACGAGGTGACCCTTGTCGAGCAGTTTGCGTGCGGCATTGAGCGCGTCCTCGGCCGCGGAGGCGCCGCTGCGGTCGATCGGGTACTGGCCGGTGGCGCTGAAGAAGAACTTCTGCAGCCGACCCTTGAAGCCGGGGGCGGTGAAGTACTCGGCCTTGGCGAGATAGCTGATCCGACGCGGGCTCATCAAGGGAGCGAACAACCAGTCCGAGAAGGACAGGTGGTTCCCGGCCAGGATGGCCGGTCCGTCGGCGGGGATATGCTCCACGCCTTCGACCGTCGGACGGTTGTAGAGGTGCATGAACGGTCCTGGGAACAGGTACTTCAGCATCCAGTAGAGCATGGCGTCCTAACCCCCGCGGCCGGGATCGTTTACGAGTACAACCGTCTGTTGCCGACTTTACCGCTGGGTACAGATCACATCCAAGCCGAGCGGCGTATCTCACCACATGTTCTCGAGTTCTGATAACCGACCGCTCAGTGGGTGGAACGAGCCGCCCAGGAACGGCCGCGGCCGGTTTCGGCGAGGGTGGCCCTGGCGAGCTCCGCCGCGCCGATCATCCCCGCCGCCTCACCGAGCTGTGTGGTCCGGATCCGGGCGAGCGGCCGATGCCCGGCGCCGGTGATCGCCCGCGCGTACTCCTCGCGCGCCTCGTCCAGGAACTGCGGCGCCGAACTGCTTACGCCACCGGCGATCACGATCAGCCCGGGATCGAAGATATCGCTGACGAATGCCAGTCCGAGCCCGAGCCAGCGGGCGAAATCGGCCATGACCGCAACGGCCAACGGGTCGCCGTCCTGGGCGGCCCCGGCCACCCGGCGTCCGGTCAGCGAACCGGGATCACGCAGCACCTCGCGCGCCAGCACCGTCGAATGCACCGGATCGGTGGCCAGCATTTCGATCGCGGTATCGACCAGAGCCGTTCCGCTGCAATACCTTTCCCAGCAGCCGCGTTTACCGCACGGACAGGACCGGCCCTGCGGCACCACCTGCAGATGTCCCAGCTCCGGTGCGACGCCGTGCGTGCCCCGATACAGTTCGCCGTCGATGAGCAGTGCCGCGCCGATGCCGGTGCCGATCGCGACGAGCACCGAATTGTGCCCGCCCGCCGCCGCGCCGAAGCGGTACTCGGCCCACATGGCGGCATTGGCGTCGTGTTCGAGGATCACCGGCAGTTCGAGGCGTTCGGTGAGCCGCTGCGCGACCGGGGTGTCCTGCCAGGGCAGGTGCGGTGCGAAGCGCACCGTCGAGCGATCGGCGTTGATGAATCCGGCCACCGCGAGGCCGACCGCGCTGATCGGATGTCTGCGGCACAGTTCGCGGACCGTGCGGTCCAGCGCGTTCTCCAGTGCGCGCGCCGAATGCGGCGTGGGCGCGACCACGGTGTCGAGCACCTCGCCGTCGCCGTCGACCACCGATGCGCGAATATTGGTGCCACCGACGTCGATTCCGACGGTCAGCGGTCGCGCATCTGCTACTCGCGCCGTCATGCCTTGATCGTCACGGGGATGCCGACGTAGCGGGATCGCTTGCGCCCGGCCGAGTTCGGCTGCCGTGTGCGGGTATCCGCGTCGGCGGGTGTGGATTCCGTATCCGGTGGGTCGTCGTGCTGCTCGGTAGCGAACGAATGATCGTGCGGCACACCGTCTTCGGGCATCACCGGTTCGACCGGCACCCCGGCGAGCGCCTCGCGCAGCACCGTGACGATCGCGGTCCCGTGATCGGCCACCACCGCCAGCACATCGTGATGCTCACCGCGCACCAGCGCCGCGGCCGCGCAGACCGGGCACCAACTGCAACTCGACCAGTCCGGCTGTCCGTCGGCGGCCTGCCGCAGCACGGGTTCGACCCGTTCGAGCACCGCCTCGGCCAGCAGCTTCAATTCCGCGGCGAATTCACCGAGGCCGTCACCGGGCTCGGCAGCGCCGGGCCAGTCGTTCGAATCGCTCATGCCTGCGCCTCGCTAGCGCTCGGCTCCGGCATGCGCGATGCACGCTGTGACAGGATTCGCTCGCTGCGCTCGCTCATACCGGCCACGCTTCCGGGTCCGGGTGGAAACGCACGATCAGATAGCCGTTGTCGAGTTCGGCGCCGTCGACCGTGCACCGTCGCAATACCGGAGCCAAGCGCACCCGGCGTCGGACCCCGTCCGCTCCCACGATCAAATCGTCCTCCACTCGTCCCAGTCGCAGCGTCGCCGGATCGACGACGGGCAGGTGCATCCGCAACGCGTACACCGAATGCAGACCGGTGCCCGATTCCAATCGAACCACCGGCTCGCCGGAACTTGTGCGAACCTCCGCCGGATTGTCGCTCAGCTTCGAGTCGGCATTCAACCGCTCACCCGAATCCATCGCATACGACAGCGCGGACAGGGACGTGAGCCCGACCGGTTCGGGCCCGGTGTGCTGTGCGATCAGCACCCGTGTCCCGTTCATACCCCGTTGCAGCCGGTTCACCACATCCAATTGTTCGGCGCGTCGATTCACATACCACTGCACGGCGGGATGGGCGGCCACCTCGAGTGCGGTCGGCGGGGGCACGGCGGGCAGCACCTTGTTCACCACCACCGCATCCAACCGCAGACCGAGCAGCGCCGCCGCCGAACGCACCCGCTCCGATTCGGCGATGGCGACCTGTTCGGCGACGGTGATCAGTCGCGCACCGGTTCGTCCGTGATCGGTGAGCAGATCACGCACCTCGGTGACCGCCTTGACGATCCGCTCGACCGTGGTGGCCAGCACCGCGCGCCGCAGATCGGTGCCGACCATGCTCATCGCCCGCGCATGCGGCGGCCACATCCGCTCCACATATCCGAGCAGGGTTTCCGGCGCGGTGATGATGCGCAACATATCCGCCGAGGGCGGGCAGTCCACCACGATCACATCCCAGTCGTCCTCGGCGGCGAACTGGGTGATCTCCACCAGCATCAGCAGTTCCTGCACGCCGGGCAGTCCGGTCAACTCGGCCGGATCCAGTGCGGCCAGGTCGACGCCGTGATCGTGGTCGGTTCCGGTCGCGAGCACGCGCGCCACCTCACGGAACCGATCCTCCAGCAGCGCAAGGGAATCGACCTCGATCACATCGAGTCCGGACACTACGCTCGCGATCCCGGGCACGGTGCCGGGATCGTGCGGAAAACGGAAGCCGAGCGCGTCGCCGAGCGAATGCGCCTGATCCAGCGAGGCCACCAGCACCCGCTGCCCCGCCCGGGCATAGGCCATGGCGGTAGCGCAGGCCAGCGTCGTCTTGCCGACTCCGCCTTTGCCGATGAATAGTTCGACCCGAGTACCGGCCGCCTCGGGCTTGTGCGTGATCAGCCTTCGACCCGTTTCTTCAGTTCCTTGAGCGCGGTATCGGTGATCACCTTCTCGGCCTTGCGCTTGAACATGCCGATCATCGGGATATTCAGGTCGACGGTCAGCTCATAGGTCACCTCGGTGGTGCCGTCGGGCTGGTCGACGAGTTCGTAGGTGCCGTCCTGCGCCTTTTGCAGTTCGCCGCTGATCAGCGTCCAGCTGACCGATTTATCGTCGGGCCGCCAAGTGTAGGACAGCACGTAGGTGTCCTTGACGACTCCGGCATCGAGCACGAAGCGCGCGGTCCGGGCCCGGCCGTCGGCGCTCTTCTCCAGCACCTCAACGGTTTTCGCCGCCGAGACCCACTCCGGGTAGGACTCCAGATCGGCGATGACGGACATCACCCGCCGCGACGGTGCATCGATGATGATCGACCTCTGGGTCCTGTCGGCCATGGCGGACAACGATTCCTTTCAGCTGCTGTGCTCGTGTGCGTCAGCGGGCGGTCGGTGCGGCGTGTGCCGGTGCGATACCGGCCGCGCGGCCCGCCTCCAGCCTGGCCTTGATCTCGAACGACATATCCTTGCCCGCCACCCGGCGCGCCCGATTCGCGGCGGCCGGATCCCGTGTCGGCGCCTTCGGTTCGGCGTGCAGGAAGTAGTGCAGGATCACCCCGTCGAGTGCGGGCTCCAGCCATACCTCCATGGTTCCGGTCAGCGCACCGGTGACCGACCAGCGAATACCCTTGTCGGCCCGGTCTTCCCGGACGCCGAGGGTCAGATCGGGCCACCAGTGGCGCCAATTGTTCTCCCCGGCCAGGATCTCGGCGACCGCGGCCCCGGGGGCGGCGACAAACGTCTGATCAGCGACCTGAATACTGCTCACGGCCCGAGCGTAGTAGATCACAGCGCGAACCTGTGAGCCGCCGTCGCCTTTATTGCAGCAGTTGACGCAGTCGCGCGCCCAGACTGTCCCAGCGCCACTGTTCCTCGACCCAGGCGCGTCCCGCCGCGCCCATCTCGGCGGCGGCATCGCGATCGGACAGGATCTCGACGATGGCGTCGGCGATCTCGGTGGTCTTGCGTCCGTCGACGACGCGGCCGGTCTTACCCTCCAGCACGGTTTCCGGCGCACCGCCCGAACGTCCGGCCACCACCGGTACTCCGGCCGCCGAGGCCTCCAGGTACACGATGCCCAGACCTTCGACATCGAGTCCGGCCCCGCGGGTGCGGCTCGGCATGGCGAATACATCGGCCAGAGTGTGGTGGGCGGCGAGTTCGCTGGACGGGACCCGGCCGGTGAAGACCACGTCATCGCTGACGCCGATGGCTGCCGCGAGCCCGTGCAATTTGTCCTCGTACGGTCCGCCGCCCGCGACCACCAGCACCGCACCGGGAATCCGCGCGCGGATCTCGAGCATGGCGACGATCAACGCGTCCTGGCCCTTGCGCGGAACCAGCCGGGACAGGCACAGGATGGTCGGGCGATCGCCGAGGCCGTAGCGCTCGCGCAATTCCGCGCGCGCGGCCGGATCCGGCCGGAACACCTCGGTATCCACTCCCGGCGGCAGATATTCGAGTGCGGCATTCGCCCCGAACGCCGAGGCGAACCGGCCGCGCGTATATCTGCTGACATAGGTGACGACATCGGTGTGGTCACCGATCGCGCGCAATGCCTGCCGCGCACCCGGCAGCATGGACCAGCCGACCTCGTGGCCATGTGTACTCGCCAGAATCCGGGTGGCGCCCGCGCGCCGCAGCTTCGGCGACAGCAGTGCCAGCGGCGCCGCCGCACCGAACCACACCGTGTCGCAGTTCTCGCTGCGCAGCAGGCGCGCGGCCCGCCGCAGCACCAGCGGGGTCGGCAGCATCAGCGTGGTCGGGTGGCGCACCACCTGGAACTTCTGCTTCGCATCGAATTTCAGATGACTGTCGCCATGCCACCGCGGAGCGTAAACGACCAGATCATCGGGCGGCAGCTCACCGGCCAACGCCTGCAGATACGACTGGATACCGCCCGGCCGCGGCGGGAAATCATTGGTAACCAGCAGAGTTCGGGCCATGCGAACAAACTACTGTGTTGGATTTGCCGCGCCTGCGGCGCTGTGTCTAATTTGCGGCGCCGTGAACGTCGCTCGTAGGACTCGCTCCGTGTGGGTTGAGTCAGCAGTGGAAGTCGGGGCTTCGTGCACTGCGGTCGGTCGGCCGCAAGATAGGCCGCGAACTCCTCGCTCGTAAGACTCGCTCCGTCGTAGTCAGGGGTGCAACGACGCTCGACTCAAGTGGCTTGGCCCGATAACCAACCGCGCCAGTCGGCGACCAGATCGTCGCGGCTGGTGCCGAGCACATCGCGCATGATGCGGTCCTCGCTCGCGTGGTCCTGTTTGCCCGCGGCGATGCGGCGGTAGAGCTCGACCAGGCGCGGCTGGTCGAACTTGTCGGCGACGAACGCGCAGACCGACCACGCCTGCTCATAGGCGGCGACGGCACCGCTGCCAGCGAAGTCGGCGGCGGACGGGAGATCGCGGGGGACATCTCCGGCGCGAATGCGGGTGGCCACCGTCGGCGCGATATCGGCGAAATGATGTCCGGTGCCGAGGTGGGCCACGAATTCGGCGAAACCCTCGAGCATCCACTGCGGTGCGCCGTCGATGGTTTGGGCCCGCGTGGCGATATGGGTGAGTTCATGGCGCAGCAGAGTGCGCAGACCGTCGGCGTCGAGGCGGCGTCCGGCATCGGAGCTGAAGACCACGCGCTGGCCGGTCGGCTGGGTGCCAGGCACGAACGGATCGGCGACCGAGGCCGCGGCGACGTCGGCGGGCATGCTCGCACCCGAGCGCACCAGCGCGGCGAACTCCGACGGATTCGACGCGACCACCACCATCGCGGACTGGGCCCAGCCCGGACCCCACACACCGGTGACGGCCGTGGTCGCGGCGGCGAGTTCGCCCGCGAGCGTATCCATTTCGGCCCGCTGCGCCGGATGACCGACGACCAGGG
Source organism: Nocardia sp. NPDC102475 (assembly GCF_055584605.1). Classification (NCBI taxonomy): domain Bacteria; kingdom Bacillati; phylum Actinomycetota; class Actinomycetes; order Mycobacteriales; family Nocardiaceae; genus Nocardia; species Nocardia sp. NPDC102475. The sequence continues at coordinate 59,826 of NZ_JBVJLS010000017.1, forward strand.
ACTCCTGGCCGTTCCCGGTCGGCACCTGTTCCGTGACGAGTTGCCCGAAGGGTTCGAGCGTGCGACGCACCGAGGCAAGGCGCGGATCGTCATCGGCGGCGCGCAGGCTGCCGATCGAAGTCGGCTGGGCCGCACGCAGTTTCGGCAGTACCGAATTCGGCATCATCAGCAGTGCACCGCAGGTTCCCGTCAGTACGGTGACCATCACGACGGTGGCGACGAACTGGAAGCGGCGCCGCACGAACAACCAGGCGTGGGCCCGCCGAAAGCTACTCATAGCTGATCAGTATCGCCGAGCCGAGTGATAGGGCGTCGACCCCATCGGCGCAACGGCTACCGGAACCCCGAATGTGGAGGCGTGCAGCATCATTCCATTGCCCGCGTAGATGCCGACATGGGAGATATCGGAATAGAAGAACACGACGTCGCCGGGTTGCAGATCCTTCTGATCCACCGGGGTGCCGTAGGAGGCCTGCTGCGAACTGGTCCGCGGCACATCCTTGCCGACCTGTTTGAAGGCCCACTGCACCAGACCGGAGCAGTCGAACTGATGCGGTCCGGTCGCGCCCCAGACATACGGGTCGCCGATGCGGGTGAGTCCGGCGGCCAATGCGCTGGTGCCGCTGCCGGGAACCAGCCCGCGCAGCAGGGTGTCGGTATCGAAGCCGGGTGGGAACGGCGATCCGGCCAATGCCGATTTGTCCTTGGTGGACAACTGACCCCACGCCTCGACCACCTGCGCGATGGAGCCGGACAGACCGGCCCGCTTGCGCTCGAGATCGGCGCGTACCTGGTCGGCCTTATCGGAGGCGGCGCGTGCGGTGTCGGAGGCGGCGCGTGCGGTCTTTTCCGCCTCGGTCGCGGTGGCGGTCGCCTGCCTGTAGAGATTGAGCTGCTCGGAGTTCTTGGCCGAGATCACGTCGATGGTGGACATCTGGTCCAGCAGACGCTGCGGCGAATCGCTCAACAGGACAGCGGAGAGCCGGCTCGTGCGCGCGCCCTGGTAGGCGGCGATCACGGTGCGATCGATGATCGGCTGGAACTTGCGGACTTCCTCGCGGGCCGCATCGGCGGTCTGCGTGGCCGCGTCGAGTTTGGCGTCGGCATCGTGCAGGGCGTCGAGTTTGGTGTCGAGATCGGCCTGTGCGCCGAGCGCCTGTTGATTGAGCTGCTCGGATTCGCGGGACAGGTCGATCATCCGCTGTACGGCCTCGCCGGCCGTGGTCGGCATGGCTGCCGGATCGGCTCCGGCTGGACTGCCTCCGGAGAGTGCGGCGCCCAAGACTGCTGCCGCTAATGCCCCTCCCACCAGACGTTTCCTGCGATGTCTCCGGTGATGTGCTGTCACAGCGCGCCAGGCCCCGTTTCTCTCGTGAAGCGATCTTGTCGCCTCCGCAAGCTGCGGAACTTCTGCGGCGAACCCGCAAGCCGGGAAGGTCTCGATTAGGTTACGGAACGGCGTAGGTCTGTGTCCAGTGGGCCACAAAATGATCACTCATGCCGTCCCGACGCCCGGCCGTCTCGTACGGCCGGGCGGGATGATCGAAAGAGCTGCTCAGAAGCGGCGCGCGCCGGCGACCGGCATGGAGGAGATCGGCGCGACCTTCACCGGGGTGCCGGAGGTGGAGGCGTGGACGACGTTGCCGTCACCGGCGTACAGGCCGGAGTGGCTGCCGCCGTAGAACGACACCAGATCGCCCGGCTGCAGGTCGTCGAGCGAGACTGGGGCGCCCGCGTTCAGCTGCTCACCGCTGGTGCGCGGCAGCTCCAGGCCGGCCTGCTGGTAGGACCACTTGACCAGACCCGAGCAGTCGAAGGCGTTCGGGCCCGCGGCGCCGTAGACGTACGGCGAGCCGACCTTGCTCAACGCGGCGTCGAGCGCGATGTCGCCGACGGACTTCTTGGGGGCCATGAACGGCAGCGGGGCGGGGTTGGGCACCTCGATGCCCGGGATGCCCTGCGGGATCGGGATCTCGTTGGGTACGTCGAAGGTGCCGACGCCGGGGATGTTGACCGGCTGGGCCGAGGCGGGCGCGGCGGGCAACAGGAAGACGCCGAGCGTGGCAGCTCCGACGGCTCCGGCCGCGACGGCACGCTTGGCATGTCGCTTGACGGTGTTGGTCGCCATGATGCGGTACTTCCAATCTGCCCCACGACGCCGCACCCGGTGGTACAGCGGACTGCGTGTCGAAGCACCGTCGGGTGGTGCGCCGAACTCCGTGAGGTCTCGAAAAGGTTACGAACACATCACGGTGTTTTGTAAAGCCGGAGACATCCGAAATGGCGATGCTCAACAAATTTGCCGCCGAATATGTGCGACTTATGTCACACCAATCACGAAACGATAACAACGCGTGATTTTCCGGGGATCTCGGCATCGTGGCCGAGCTGGAAGACGTCCGGACCCGGCGTGTCTCAGACGCCGGATTTCTCAGAATTTCCCCAGGTGGTGCGCGTATCTTGGTGCGTGTTCGGCCGGGCGAGTCGAACCGATCGGTCGCGGCGCCCGGGTTGCGGGCAGCGCGCCGACGGCATCGCCTCCGAGTCCCCGGGCGTGTCCGCCCGTTTGATGCAATTTGCCGAATAGTGTGACGTGCACCACTTTTTGGTGTTCTAGATCATTTCGTGGGAAACGGAGCGAAATCCTCGCCGTGTAATTCGGACATTTCTCTGCTGAAATCCCAGGTGACTTTTCCGGCGGTTCCTGTCGTACCGAGGCCCTACGCTGCACGCCGTGCCCGATCCGACGCCGCGCCAGGCCGCCGCACTGCAGTTGGCCTTCGACGAGCTCGAGACGCCGCTCTACGACACCACCTTCGTGGTCGTCGACCTCGAGACCACGGGCACCAGCCCCGAGGGCGATGCCATCACCGAGATCGGTGCGGTGAAGGTGCGCGGCGGTGAGGTGCTGGGGGAGTTCGCGACCCTGGTGAATCCGGGACGAGCCATACCGCCCGCGATCGTGCAGATCACCGGGATCACCACCGCGATGGTCTACGAGGCCCCCCGGATCGAGGCCGTGCTGCCGGGTTTTCTCGAATTCGCCAAGGGCGCGGTGCTGGTCGCACACAACGCCCGCTTCGATATGGCCTTCCTGCGCGCCGCGGCGGCCCGCATGGATACGTCGTGGCCGAGCGGGCCGGTGGTGTGCACGGTGAAGCTGGCGCGGCGCGTCCTCGCCCGCGACGAGGCCCCCTCGGTTCGGCTCGGGGTGCTCGCGCCGCTGCTCGGTGCGAGCACCCAGCCGAACCACCGTGCACTCGACGATGCAAGGGCGACAGTGGACGTGCTGCACGCCCTCATCGGTCGGGTCGGCAATCTCGGCGTGCACAGCCTGACCGAACTGCTCGACTATCTGCCGAATGTCACACCGCGCCAACGCGCCAAGCGGGTGCTCGCCAACGATCTGCCGTCGAGTCCGGGCGTCTACCTCTTCCGCGGGCCCTCCGACGAAGTCCTCTATATAGGGACGGCCGTGAACCTGCGCCGACGCGTGCGCAATTACTTCACCGGATCCGAGACCCGCGGCCGGATGAAAGAGATGGTCTCCCTTGCCATCCGGGTCGACCACGTGGTGTGCGCGCACGGTCTGGAGGCCGGTGTGCGCGAGCTGCGACTGATCGTCGCGCATACACCGCCTTATAACCGGCGGTCGAAATTCCCGAAGCGCGGTTGGTGGATAACGCTGACCGACGAACCTTTTCCCCGATTCGCGATCGCGCGCACACCGACCGCGGATGCATTGGGGCCCTTCTCTTCTCGGACGGACGCGAACGACATCGCGTTGACCATCGCGGAGCACAGCGGCCTGCGCACCTGCACCGCGCGACTGCCGCGCGACGGTCGCCACGACTGTCCGCCCGCGGTGGTCGGCGGATGCCCGGCGGCCGTCAGCGGCACTCCTATATATAGGGAGGAATACGAACCCGCCGCCGCGGCCGTCCGGGCGCTGTTCGCTGGGCATTCCGACGCGAAGCTGCGGGCCATGCTCGACCGAATCGAAACCCATTCGCACGCCGAACATTTCGAGGCCGCCGCCCGACTGCGCGACCGGACCGTCGCGGTGGTGCGGGCGCTGCACCGCACCCAGCGACTCGCCGCGGTGGCGCGGATCGGCGAACTGATCGCGGCGCATCCGGACGGTGCGGGCGGTTGGGAGTACGCGGTGATCCGCTATGGGCGGCTGGCGGGGGCAGGCATCTCGGTGCGGGGTGTGCCGCCCATGCCGGTGATCGAACGCATCGTCGCGGCATCGGAGACCGTACTGCCGGATCCGGTGCCGCCGTTGCGCGGTGCGTCGCCGGAGGAGGTCGGTCTGGTGACGCGATGGCTGGGGCGGCCTGGGGTGCGGATCGTGCGCACGAGTGAGGGGTACGGCGATCCGATCCGAAGTGCCGGACGCTGGGCCGGGTGGGCGGATCTCGCCGATGCCGCCGCACGGGCCCGCCTGCACGGGCCGGAGGCCGAACTCGCGGAGTACAAGGGCGGTGACCGCCTAGGCTGACAGCCATGATTACCGCGATCGTGATGATCCAGGCCGAGAACGCCCGCATTCCGGAGACCGCACAGGCGGTCGCCGACACCGTGGGCGTCACCGAGGTCTATTCCTGCGCGGGCGATGTCGACCTGATCGCGATCGTGCGGGTGCGCGACCACGAGGAGATCGCCGAGGTGGTGACCGGCCGGATCGACAAGACCCCGGGCGTCGCCCGCACCACCACCCACATCGCCTTCAAGTCCTACTCCAGCGCCGACGTCGAAGCGGGCTTCTCCCTCGGCGAGTGAGCCGTACTCAGCGAACGAGGATGGAGGACCCGGAGAAGGTGCGGGAGGCGCCGGAGGGGAGTTCGGCGCCGGCTTCGCCCTTGCAACCGGCCATATAGAAGACGGTGACGGTGGCGTCGGTGTGGTTCTCGATGGCCAAGGGGGCGGCGCCCACGCCGATCTGCAGGCAGCCGGACGGTTCGCGGTAGACGCTGCCGTTGACGACCAGGCTGCCCTGTGCCGCGTGCGCGGCGGCGGGTCCGCCGGCGATCGCCGCGGCGATGGATAGCACGCCCAGTGCCGCGTAAACGCCCCGCTTCATCATGTGCTCCTCAGCAGTCGAGCCGGGCGGCGTACGCCCGACGCGAAAACGGGGCAACGCCGGATTGGCGCGTCACTGTAACCTGTACCGCCACAAGAGGTCTGCCGACATGCGGCGATCAGTGCCGCGGCAGTCAGTTGTCGCCGAGGGTGTTGGTGAGCTTGGCCCAGCGGTCGAGCAGGGCCGCGGATCTGCCGGTGTCGATGGCTTCGGCGGCGCGATCGATGCCCGCGGCGATGGCGTCGTGGATATCGCCGTCCGGATCGCCGACCCCCTGAGACAAGTCGTAGGCGACGATGGCGGCGGCGGAGTTCAGCAGTACGGCATCGCGCACCGGGCCCGCGCTACCCGCGAATACGCTGCGTGCGACACCCGCATTGACCTCGGCGTCACCGCCACGCAATGCGTCCAGCTCGACGCGTGCGATGCCGACGCGGGTCGGATCGATGGTGGTCTCCCGCAGTTTCCCGCCCGACACCACCCATGCGTCGGTGGTGTCGGAGGTGGTGATCTCGTCGAGGCCGTCATTGCCGCGCACCACGATGGCGCTGGCGCCGCGCTCGGCGAAGACCCCGGCGATCACCGGCAGTAGTTCGGGGAACGCGCAGCCGACCAGCCCGGCCCGCGGTTGCGCGGGGTTGGTAAGCGGGCCGAGCACATTGAAAACGGTGGGGATGCCGATTTCCTTGCGGGCCGGACCAGCGAAGCGCAACGCGGGGTGGAACAGCGGCGCGAAGCAGAAGCCGATGCCGACCTCGCGCACGCAGCGAGCCACGGCCTCGGGGCCGAGAGCCAGCTTCACGCCCAATGCCTCCAGCACATCGGCGCCACCGCTCTTCGAGGAGGCCGCGCGATTGCCGTGCTTGACCACGGGCACACCGGCCGAGGCCACCACGATCGAGGACATCGTCGAGATATTCACCGAACCGGACCGGTCACCGCCGGTCCCGACAATGTCCACCGCGTCGCCGTCGACGTGCACCAGGCGAGCGTGGCCGAGCATGCCCGCGGCCATGCCGGACAGCTCGGTAGGAGTCGGGCCCTTGATCTTCATCGCGACACCGAATGCGGCGATCTGCGCCTGCGTCGCATTGTCGGTGAAGATCTCGTCGATCACCCAGGTCGTGTCGTCCGCTGCCAGATCGCCGCCATCGGCAAGGGTCCCGAGTACTTGGGGCCAGCTGCGCATGTCCACTTCTCCTGTCACCACTGGTTCGCGCACCAGTCTGTCGCGATAGAGCGTAGTGGTCGAGACGTTATTACCGCTGCGCGGTCGCGGAACCCGGTTGCAGGGCGTCCCAGCCGTCCGCGACGCCGTCGTGGCGCTGGGCGAGACCGGCCATCCTGGCCCGCTCCTGCGAACAATGCAGTGCGTCGAGCAGCTGAACCCGTTGCAGGATCAACGATTCCAGTTCGTGTGGACCTTCGGTGCGTGGCGCTGCGACGTAACCGTCCTGGGCCGCGATCGCACACACCTCATCGATCCGATCGGGCGGAATGCGCAAGTGATGGCGCAGCAGCGCGGGCTCGTCGGCTTTGAGAGCCGAAGCGCGCGCGAGTGTTGTCGAACACGCCTCGGAGTCATCGAAGCACTCCGCTACGACTACTAGATCGGAACGGGTCGGATCGAGCGGTTCGGGTTCGTTCCCACCGAACAGCCGTTGCCACCAACGCGTCACATCCGCCTCCTGATCTCAGCTTTTCCTTACCAACGCCTGCCATGCTCGCCAAGGGAGTCGCACAGGCCGTCCCACCTGCCGCGCCGCAGCCGTGCGTGCTGGTAATCAACACGCTGACCACCTCGGTCGAGACACCGTCTGTCCGTGCGTTTTCCGACACGGGAGGACAAGTTTCGCACCCGGGTACTTGTGTCGTACTACGACGAGTCATACTTACCCCCGTGACGACCGCAGTAGGGACCCCAGGATCGGCCATTACTCAGCGTGTGCATTCGCTGAACCGGCCCAACATGGTGAGCGTCGGTACCATCATCTGGCTGTCCAGCGAGCTGATGTTCTTTGCCGGGCTCTTCGCGATGTACTTCGTCGCGCGCGCCCAGGCCCACGGCAACTGGCCGCCGGAACCGACCGAGCTGAACCTGAAGCTTGCCGTGCCGGTCACCACCGTGCTGGTCGCCTCGTCGTTCACCTGCCAGATGGGTGTGTTCGCGGCGGAGAAGGGCGATGTGTTCGGCCTGCGCCGCTGGTACGTCGTCACCCTGATCATGGGTGCGCTCTTCGTGGCCGGTCAGGGCTACGAGTACACCAACCTGGTCAAGGAAGGCACCTCGATCTCGAGCAGTGCCTACGGCTCGGTGTTCTACATCACCACCGGTTTCCACGGTCTGCACGTCATCGGCGGTCTGATCGCCTTCGTGTTCCTGCTGGTCCGCACCAAGGTCAGTAAGTTCACCCCGGCACAGGCCACCGCCGCGATCGTCGTCTCGTACTACTGGCACTTCGTCGACATCGTCTGGATCGGGCTGTTCGCCACGATCTACTTCGTCCGCTGAGTCGGGCCAGTACCCCAAATCTTTTGCACAAGTCGGTTCCGTCTACTCCAAAGGGACACAGATGAGTTCATCTCCCCCGTCAGCGCCAGAGCCCGCCAGCCCCAGCGCGGCGATCAGCCGCCAAGATGTCGCGGCAGGCCAGGCAAGCAAGACGCGCAAGCAACGCCGTATGCGGCGTCGCATCGCGGGTGGGCTTGCGCTGTTGGTGGGCCTCGTCGGAGCCGGATTCCTTGCCACCGCGATCACGCCGGACCCCCAAGTCGCGACCGCGCACGAGGACCAGTCCGCGCTGATCCGCGACGGTAAGCAGCTCTACGAGACCTCCTGCATCACCTGCCACGGCGCCAACCTCCAGGGCGTGCCCGACCGCGGTCCGAGCCTGATCGGCGTCGGTGAGGCGGCCGTCTACTTCCAGGTCTCCTCGGGTCGCATGCCGCTGGCCGCCAACCAGGCTCAGGCCACGCGCAAGCCGCCGAAGTTCGATGCCCACCAGACCGACGCCCTCAGCGCGTACGTCGCCGCAAACGGGGGCGGCCCCTCCGTGGTGCGCGACGCCATCGGCGAGATCGCGCAGGAATCGCTGCGTGGGCCGGACATCGCTCGCGGGTCCGAGCTGTTCCGGATGAACTGCGCGTCCTGCCACAACTTCACCGGCCGTGGCGGCGCGCTGTCCTCCGGTAAGTACGCGCCGCCGCTGGAGCCCGCCACTGAGCAGCAGATCTACGCCGCGATGCTCACCGGCCCCGAGAACATGCCCAAGTTCTCCGACCGGCAGCTGAGCCCGGAAGAGAAGCGCGACATCGTCGCCTACGTCAAGAACGCCACCGAGGAGAAGAGCCCCGGCGGCTGGGATCTCGGCGGGTTCGGTCCCGCGACCGAGGGTCTGGCCATGTGGGTGGTCGGCATCACGCTCGTCGTCGGCGCCGCGATGTGGATCGGATCACGTTCATGAGCGAGCGCAGCGAGCGAACAACAAACACAGCCGACATGTCGGTCATGTCGGAGCCGAGCGACAGCGAGGCGGAGGCATGAGCGACAGCAAGGAGCCAACTGACATGGGTCGGCCGGATGAGGGCCACGACGGTGCGAAGCCGTCGAACGAGCAGGTGAACACCACACCGGCTGAGCCCACCGAGGAAGAACTCGACGCGATGTCGCGCGACGAGCTGGTCAAGCTCGGTACCGAGCGCGACGGCGTCGACGTCGCCTACCGGCGCCAGCGGTTCCCGGTGCCGGGCACCCGCGCCGAGAAGCGCGCCGAGCGGCAGGTCTCGTTCTGGTTCGCGGTCTCCGGTATCGCCGCCGCGGTCCTGGTCGGGGTCTTCCTGTTCTGGCCCTGGGAGTTCAAGGGCTCGAACGAGGAAGGCCACACCGCCTACTCGCTGTTCACCCCGCTGGTCGGCCTCAGCCTCGGTATCGCCGTGTTGGTCATCGGCGTCGCGGTCGTGCTGATCCGCAAGAAGTTCATCCCGGCCGAGCTGTCCATCCAGGTGCGCCACGACGGGCCCTCGCCCGAGGTCGAGCGCCGCACCCTGGTCGCCGAGCTGCAGGACGCGCTGGACACCTCCACGCTGGGTCGCCGCAAGATGATCACCCGGACCGCGGGCGCCGGTGTCGGCGTGCTCGGTATCGGTGCGCTGCTGGTCTTCGTCGGCGGCATGATCAAGAACCCGTGGGCCAAGGGCGACAAGTCCCCGCTGTGGGTCTCGGGCTGGACCCCGGACTTCCCCGGCGAGACGATCTACATCCGTCGCGACACCGGCCGCCCCGAGGACGTCATGCTGGTGCGTCCCGAGGATCTGGACGCGGGCGCGATGGAGACGGTGTTCCCGTGGAAGGAGAAGTGGCGCGGTGACGAGCACGCGACGCTGCAGTCCCTGCGCGGTATCCGCAACGCCGTCATGCTGATCCGGCTGCGCACCGAAGACGCGCAGAAGGCCATCAAGCGCAAGGGGCAGGAGAGCTTCAACTACGGCGACTACTTCGCCTACTCGAAGATCTGCACCCACCTCGGTTGCCCGACGTCGCTGTTCGAGCAGCAGACCAACAAGATCCTGTGCCCCTGCCACCAGTCGCAGTTCCTGGCGACCGAATGGGGTAAGCCGGTCTTCGGTCCTGCCGCTCGCGCACTGCCGCAGCTGCCGATCACCGTTAATTCCGAGGGCTACCTGGTCGCTGCGGGCGACTTCATCGAGCCGCTCGGACCGGCCTACTGGGAGCGTCGTTCATGAGTCCTTCAGCCGCAGCCCAAGCCAACTCCGCGGACGAGCGGTACCGCGCCGCGGCGTTCATGAAGCGGTCGATCAACAAGGTCTTCCCGACCCACTGGTCGTTCCTGCTCGGCGAGATCGCGCTCTACAGCTTCATCATCCTGCTGCTGTCGGGTGTCTATCTGACGCTGTTCTTCGATCCGTCGATGAGCGAGGTCGTCTACAACGGCGCCTACCAGCCGCTGCGTGGTGTGACCATGTCGCGGGCCTACGAGACGGCGCTGAACATCTCCTTCGAGGTGCGCGGCGGTCTGTTCGTGCGCCAGGTGCACCACTGGGCCGCCCTGCTTTTCGCGGCCTCGATCATCGTGCACCTGTTCCGCATCTTCTTCACCGGTGCGTTCCGCAAGCCGCGTGAGGCGAACTGGGTCATCGGCTGCCTGCTGCTGATCCTGGCCATGTTCGAGGGCTTCTTCGGCTACTCGCTGCCCGACGATCTGCTCTCGGGTACCGGTCTGCGGGCCGCGTTCGGCGGTATCACGATGAGTATCCCGATCGTCGGCACCTGGATGCACTGGCTGATCTTCGGCGGCGACTTCCCCGGCGACATCATCATCCCGCGGTTGTACATCGCGCACGTGCTGCTGTTCCCCGGCATCATCCTGGCGCTGATCGCCGCGCACGTCGCGCTGGTCTGGTATCAGAAGCACACGCAGTTCCCCGGCCCCGGCCGCACCGAGAACAATGTCGTCGGTGCGCGCATCGTGCCGGTTTTCGCCTCGGATCAGGGCGCGTTCTTCGCCTTCACCCTCGGCATCGTTGCGATCATGGCCGGTGTACTGCAGATCAACCCGATCTGGAACATGGGTCCGTACAACCCCTCGCAGGTGTCGGCGGGTTCGCAGCCCGACTTCTACATGATGTGGACCGACGGTCTGGCGCGTCTGATGCCGCCGTGGGAGCTCTACCTGGGTCGCTACACGGTGCCCGCCGTGTTCTGGGTGGCGCTGATCATGGGTCTGGTGTTCACGGTGCTGATCCTGTACCCGTGGATCGAGAAGCGCCTCACCGGCGACGATGTGCACCACAACCTGCTGCAGCGCCCGCGCGACGTGCCGGTGCGCACGGCGATCGGTGCGATGTCGATCGGTTTCTACGTGGTGCTGACACTCTCGTGCGTCAACGACATCCTGGCGCTGAAGTTCGACATCTCGTTGAACGCCACCACCTGGATGGGCCGCATCGGCCTGCTGGTCGTGCCGCCGGTGGCGTACTTCCTCGCCTACCGGTTCTGCATCGGTCTGCAGCGCAGTGACCGGGCGGTGCTCGAGCACGGCATCGAGACCGGTGTGATCAAGCGTCTGCCGCACGGTGAGTACATCGAGGTGCACCAGCCGCTGGGCCCGGTCGACGATCACGGCCACCCGATCCCGCTGGAGTACCAGGGCGCGCCTGTGCCCAACAAGATGAACAAGCTGGGTTCGGCCGGTAAGCCGGGCACCGGTAGCTTCCTGCGCGCCGACCCGCCGCACGAGATCGAGCAGGCCTTCGAGGACGACCACGCGGAAGAGCACAAGCAGCTCGCCGTACTGCAGAAGGTCCAGGAGAAGACGAACGGTCAGAACGGTAAGTCCGCGCACTGACAGATGAGCAAAGGCCCCGAGTCGAATTCGACTCGGGGCCTTTCGCTTTAAAGGGAGACGCGGCGGCGGGCAGCCTCGATGGCCTCGAATTTGGCCAGGTTGTGGCGGGCATCGGCGAGTGCGTCGTGGGCGTCCGGGGGGACCGGGGGCAGTTCGGGACGACCGTGGGCCTCCCAGTGTTGCCGCAGTTCGTTGGTGTAGCGGGGGAGGGCGTTGGGCAGATCGATCATCGAGCCCCAGAGCTGGCACAGCGCGACGTGATCGTAGGCGGCCACCCAGGCCCACAGTTCGGGGGTGACGCTGGGGCGCGGGACCAGGAATTCGTAGAGGTCTTTGCGGATCTGTTCGCGGCTGCGCCAGAGCGGTGAGGCGGGCGGCGGAAGCTGCGGAAGCACGTACCTGCGTACCCACGGACCCGCCCGTTCGGGATCGAATTCGGTTGAGACCGCGTAATATTCGCGGCCGTCCTCGCAGACCACACCGATCGATACGAGGTCGATAGTCGACCCGTCCTCGATGAATTCGCAGTCATAAAAATATCGAAGCGAGATCGGTCTCTCCTCCAAAGATCGGTACGGTGCGGCGATACTGCCCGGCAATTCACCCTAGGTGGGCAGAATCCACCCCTAATACCGGGTACCTGCATGCTTCGGGGTATCCGTATTCTGAACGGGTGAACTGGACCGTCGACGTACCCATCGATCGCCTGCCGGAGCTGCCGCCGCTGCCCGCAGAGCTGCGGAGGCGGCTGGACGACGCGTTGGCGCGTCCGGCGCTACAGCAGCCGGCGTGGGATCCGGAGCAGGCGGCAATGATGCGGACCGTGCTGGAGAGTGTGCCGCCGATCTGCGTACCCGCCGAGGTGGAAGAGCTGCGCGGGCAACTCGCGGAGGTGGCACGCGGCGAGGCCTTCCTGATGCAGGGCGGTGACTGCGCGGAGACCTTCGCCGACAACACCGAACCGCATATCCGCGGCAATATCCGCACCCTGCTGCAGATGGCCGTTGTACTCACCTACGGCGCCAGCCTGCCGGTGGTCAAGGTCGCGCGTATCGCGGGCCAGTACGCGAAGCCCCGCTCCTCGGATACCGACGCGATCGGCCTGAAGTCCTACCGCGGTGACATGGTGAACTCGCTGGTCGCCGATGCGAAGGTGCGCGAACACGACCCGTCGCGACTTGTGCGCGCTTACGCCAATGCCAGCGCGGCCATGAATCTGGTGCGTGCGCTGACCGGTGCGGGCATGGCGGATCTGCACCGGGTGCACGACTGGAACCGCGATTTCGTGGCCCAGTCGCCCGCGGGTGCGCGCTATGAGGCGATGGCCGGGGAGATCGACCGCGGTCTGGCCTTCATGACCGCCTGTCGGGTGAACGATCCGAGCCTGCAGTCGGCCCGTATCTACGCCAGCCACGAAGCGCTGGTGCTGGACTACGAGCGCGCCATGCTGCGCCTCGGCCAGAACCCGGCGGGCGAGCCGGTGCTCTACGACCTGTCCGCGCATTTCCTATGGATCGGCGAGCGCACCCGTCAGCTCGACGGCGCGCATATCGCCTTCGCGGAACTGCTGGCCAACCCGATCGGCCTCAAGATCGGCCCGACCACCACGCCGGATCAGGCCGTCGAGTACGTCGAGCGGCTCGATCCCAATAACGAGCCGGGCCGGTTGACCATCGTCTCGCGCATGGGCAATAACAAGGTTCGCGACGTGCTGCCGCCCATTATCGAGAAGGTGCAGGCGACCGGACACCAGGTCATCTGGCAGTGCGACCCCATGCACGGCAACACCCACGAGGCCTCCACCGGCTACAAGACCCGGCACTTCGACCGGATCATCGACGAGGTGCAGGGTTTCTTCGAGGTGCATCATGCACTCGGCACGCATCCCGGCGGTCTGCACATCGAACTCACCGGTGAAGATGTCACCGAATGCCTCGGCGGCGCACAGGACATCTCCGATCTGGATCTGTCCGGTCGCTACGAGACCGCATGTGACCCGCGGCTGAACACCCAGCAGTCGCTGGAGCTGGCATTCCTGGTCGCCGAAATGCTGCGCTGACCAAGGTCCCCCGACGGGAGCGCCGCGATATGCGGCGCTCCTTTGTCGTCAGGGCAGTGCAGTCAGTGAGACGGTACTGCCCGCCTCGACATTGGAACCCACGCCCGGAACTTGGCCGATCACCACGGAGCTTTCGGACGGGGCGAGCTGACGCACCGCCACCACCAGGCCGAGCGCCTGCAGCTTGGAGCGGGCGTCGCCGACGCTCGAGCCGACCAGCAGGGGCACCTTCACGGCATTCGAGACAATCAAGGTGATGCCGTCGCCGGACTGGATCGTGGCGCCCGCGGCCGGTTCGGTGGCGATGACCTTATCCGCCTCGATGCTGCGGTCGTACTGAGTTCTGGTCTCGCGCACCGTGATTCCAGCCGCGGTGAGCACCTGATTCGCTTCCTCGGTGGTCTTGCCGCGCACATCGGGCATCTTCACCGGCTGAGATCCCTTGCTGCGGTACACCTTCACCTGCGCAGCCAGCGGCAGGACGGTGCCGGGCGCCGGATCCACCTTCGCGAAGGTGCCCTTGGGGGCGGTGCTGCCGGTTTCGCCCGCGTCCACCGGTTGCAGTCCGGCATCGCGAATGAGCTGGTTGACCTTCGAAATGTCGTCGCCCGCTTTGATATCCGGCACCCGGGGTTTGCCACTGGAGATCAGCACGGCCACCGTCGAACCCTTGGTGACCTTGGATCCGGCCGAGGGATCGGTGCCGACCACCCCGCCGACCGGGATGGTGTCGGAGGTCTTCTGTCTGATCTCGGTGTCGAAACCGGCATCCGCCAATGCCGAAATCGCGCTGGCCTGATCCTTTCCGGCGACCGACGGGACGGCCGAGTAACGCCCGATGCCCAACCACCAGCCGCCGATCCCGACCAGCAAGGTGAGGACCGCGACGATAGCGACCCAGAGCAGGACCGTGCGGCGCGATTTGGTCCGGTCGTCCGCGAAGGGTGACGGCTGCGGCGAATGCGATGGTGCGTAGTGATCGCGGTAGGTGTCCGGCGGCCCGTAGTTGTCGGGCGGACCGTAGTCGGGCACCCGCGGCCGCGCCGCGGTGACGACCTTGGTGTGCTGCTCGGACTGTGGTGGCGGTGCCGCGGCCCTGGCCTGCTGCGGGGTCGGTGCGGCAACTTTGAAGCTGGCGCTGAGATGTTCGGCCGACGCCTGGGGTGCGGGCACCCGATACGGCGGCAGATTCAGCGCGACCCCGATCGAATGCAGTTCGGCCGCCATCTCGTTGGCATCGGCGAAGCGATGCGCGGGTTCGCGGTTGGTGGCCCGCGCGATCAGCTCGTCGAACTCCTGCGGGACACCGGAGATGAATTCACTCGGACTGGGCACATCGTTCTCGATGCGCTGATATGCCACCGACAGCGAAGTGTCGCCGGTGAACGGGACCTGGCCGGTGAGCAGTTCGAAGATCAGGATGCCGAAGGAGTAGACATCGCTGCGGGAATCGGCGGTGCCCGCGGTCACCTGTTCGGGTGACAGGTACGCGGCCGTGCCGAGAATTACGCTCGCCGAAGTGGTGTTCGCGGCCGCGACGGCACGCACCAGACCGAAATCGGCGATCTTGACCTCGCCGGAATCGGAGATCAGCACATTCTCCGGTTTGATATCGCGATGGATCAGGCCCGCCGAATGCGCGACACCGATCGCGGCCAGCACCGGCTCGGCGACCGCGCGCACCGCATGCGGTGGCATCGGACCGCGTTCGCGCAGCAACTCGCGCAGCGTGCCGCCCTCGACCAACTCCATGATCAGGAACGGATACTCGCCGTCCACACCCTGGTCGTAGACCGCGACCAGGGACGGATGCTTGAGCTTGGCGACCGCGCGCGCCTCGAATTCGAACCGGGACAGGAACTGGGGATCGGCGGCGAACTTGGGATCCATCACCTTGATGGCGACCGGACGGTCCAGACGGGTATCCACCCCTCGGAAGACCATCGACATCCCGCCCCGCGCGATCGGCGCGTCGATGCGGTACCGCCCCTCCAGGATTTGCCCGATCAAGTGATGTCCTCCGGCTTTCACAAAGTTCTCACCCCTCGCTCCGAATGCGACAAGCGATTGACCGCCTCGCGCGGCCCGCTCACGATCGTAGCCGTGTCGATAAGGCGCGCTCGGCAGCTCGGCGTCGAATCGCGTGAGCACCCGTCCAGGGTGTCTCGAGCCACGCGGCGCGGGACCGTCTACCGTTATCCGGGTGAGTGCATTTCCTTGCAGTGACGATGTTCTTCCCCAGTCGGAGGCGGTGATCCCGCTGCCCGAGGTGGCCGACAAGCTCGGGCTCGTGGTGACCCGAGTGCATCAGATGCTGCGCGATCACCAGTTGCTCGCCCTGCGCCGCGATGGCGTGGCCGGCGTGCCCGAGCGATTCTTCGACGATACCGGCGCGATCGTGAAGTCGCTGCCGGGCCTGATCACCGTCATGAAAGACGCCAAGTACACCGACGAGGAGATCCTGGAGTGGATCTTCACCGACGACGAGAGCCTGCCCGGTAAGCCCGTCGACGCATTGCACGGCCCGCTCGCGCGCGAGGTTCTGCGCCGCGCGGCAGCCGAGCCTTTTTGAGTTACTACCTGCGCAGCGCGGCGGTGGTGAATTCCACCGCCGCGACACGCAGACGTCGGCGGCGGGGGACCACAGCGCGGCGCGCGAACACCGCGTAGCCGGAGTGTTCGATTTCATCGAGAATGCCGCAGTAGAGCGTGCTCGCGGTGCGAATGGCGGGGCGCACACGTGGGTCGAGTAGGTCGATGCCCGGGTTCGCGAAACGGTAGAGGTCGCGGTTGATCGCGACCAGGTGGGCCAGTGCACGGCGCACCCGCTGGTCGGTGTGGCCGATGCGGTGGCAGTGGGCCAGCAGGTCCGCCTCGACGCCGAAGGCCGCGAGTTCGTCGGTGGGGAGGTAGATCCGGCCCCGGTCCAGATCCTCGGCGATATCGCGCAGGAAGTTGGTGAGCTGAAACGCTTCGCCGAGCGCAGCGGCGGCGGGTTCGGCCTCGGCTACCGGGACGACCGTGCCGAGTACCGGCAGCAGTTGCAGACCGATCGCGGCCGCGGAACCGCGCATGTAGTCGCGCAGTTCGGTCATGGTGGCGTAGTCGGCGCGGAAGTGCGCGGTTCCCGGCACATCCATGCGCATGGAGTCCAGGAAGGTCCAGAAGTGCTGGGGCGCAATGTTGTAGCGCTGGATGGTGTCGGCCAGTGCGGCCAGCACCTGGGTGCGGCGGTCGGTGGGAGGCGCTGCCTGTTCCAATGCGACGCGCAGTTGTTTCTCGACCAGATCGAGTTCGCCCGCAGGGCCGTGTTCGGCGTCGTAAGTCGGGTGATCGACGATGTCGTCGACCATTCGCGCGAAGGCGTACAGCGCGTGCACCGCGGGTCTTCGTGGTGCGGACAGCAGGCGGGTGGCGAGGAAGTAGGTGCGTCCGTGTTCGGCGGCGATCGCCCGGCACACGCGGTATGCCGCGGCCAGTTCCGAGCCGCGGGCGGGTAGCGCGACCTCGGTCATGACCGGGTGACGGCGACCGGATTGCTCTCCGGTGGGGTGGCGCGCAATCGCAAGGGGTCGACCCGTCGCAGCGACAGGGCCGCGACCACGGCCGCGAACGTCGCGGCGGCCACGTGCCCGAAGCTGTAGAGCCCGATCGAGCCGTCCGGTTGGAAGACCAGCATCAACCAGGTGCACAGCCCGACCAGCATCATCAGCGTGGTGGTGGACAGTGCGAACCCGGCGGCCAGCGCCAGCGGCCAGGAGTAGTACCAGGGCAGTGCGGCGGGCGAGAGGATGACGATGGCGACGAAGGCGATGAGGATGCCGAAGACCGCCTCGCGCTCGCTGTGCCGGAACCGCCACCAGGTCCACGCCAGCACGGCGATCAGCGCCAGCGCACACAGTGCGCGGGTCACCGCGAGCACCGGATCCATCTGGAACGGGGTCACCCAGCGGACCATATGCGCCATGATCGTCGGCAGCGAGAGCCAGTTGATGATCTTCTTCGAGCCGGACAGTGCGGTCAGCCAGCCGATGCCGACCCCGGCGATGGCCGAGGCGGCCACGAAGACCACCGCGAATACGCTCAAACCGAGTCCGGCGATCTTGGCGAACATCAGCGCCGGATGCGGTACTTCCGCACTCGGTCGCGCGGGTTCGGCCTCGCTCTCGACGTGCTGGGTCGCACCCGGTGATTGCGCGGCGCGTTGCAGCGCCCGGCGTTCACGTTCGTGCAGCATCCAGATCCACACGAGGAACGGCAGTGCGACACCGGCGGTCGCCTTGATGGCGACGCCGATGGCGACGACCACGATGCCCGCCACATGATGGCGCTCCAGTACGAGTGCGATACCCGCGCACATGAGCCCGACCATGAGCATTTCGTTGTGCACGCCGCCGATGAGGTGGATCAGCACCAGCGGGTTGAGCACTGCCAGCCACAACGCGACCGTCGGCTTACCGCCGAGATGTTTGGTCAGATACGGCACCGCCCACATCATCAGCGCCAGTCCCGGCAGCATGACCAGCCGCAGCGCGATGGTGCCCGCGACCACGTTATCGCCGGTGATCGCGGTGATCGCGTTGCCGAGCAGCAGGAAGATCGGACCGTATGGCGCGGTGGTGGTGGTCCAGACCGGGCTCACATTGTCGAGCAGCACGCCGGGATTGGCGACCGGCGGGGAAACGTAGGGATCGAAGCCGTCGCGTAGCAGTGCGCCCTGGGCCAGATACGAATACGCGTCCCGGCTGAACATCGGCACCGCGAACAGCAGCGGGAAGATCCAGATGCCGACGATCGCGCGCAGCTCGTTCAGTGTGACCCCGGCATCGGGCCGATCGCCGAATCCGATCGTGGTGCGGCCAAGGCGCACCCACGCGGTGATCATCAACAGCACACCGACCCAGATGACCATGGTGGACAGCACATAGCCATGCCCGAATCGCAGCCAGGACAGATGCATCGCCTCGAGCAGCGGATCGCGTTTGCGGACGCTGCCCGCGCCGAATCCGCCGAAGGTGATCATCAGCGCGCCGAAGAAACCGAGCAGCGCCGAATGTCCCTCGGGGCTGCGGGCGAAGTCGGCGGTGGTCCGCAGCCAGGTCCGGAACCCGTGTTCGTCGACGGCCGGCGGTGCCTGGCGCGCCGGGGCGCTCGACGGACGCGCCTCGTCATCGGTCGCGGTGATCGAGCTGTCGGTGGGCGCGGGGGCCGTCGTCTCAGGGGGATGCATGTGGTGTCGGTCCCCCCGGAGTGGTCGGCGGTCGCAACCGCAGGCTGATAGGTCGGCCGTTAGTTTATCGGCTCGCCGGGAACACTATCCCGCTGGTGCGCGGGGATTCATCCCGAGTGGCTCGCGTGGTGCCGATAATTCGGTTTGCCGCCAGTTTTCCGGACAGCAAGGTGGTTGGCACGCCGACACCCGGAGTGGTGCCACAACCGGCGATAACCACGTTGTCGCTGCCGCCGGAAAAATTGCGCGGACGAAATGGACCGGTTTGCCGGAACAGATGCGCGGCGGAGAAGGGTGTGCCCGCCAGCATGCCCTGATCGCGCCAGGTGCCGGGTGTGTCGAGATGATCGACGGCGAAGTGTTCGGCGATGCCGTGATATCCGCGTTCCGCCAACACATTCAGGAGTTCACGCAGGTATGAGGGGCCGAGTCGGTCCCAGTCCAGCGCTGCGGCGTCGAGGTTGGGGCAGGGTGCGAGCAGTGAGAATGGCTCGTACCTGCCGTCGGCGCGGTCGATGTAGAGCCCCGGATCGGTCAGCGCGGGCCGGGTGAGCAGCAATGACGGGTCGCTCATCAGACGGCCGCGGCCGGGGCGGGCGGCGATCTCGTCGAAGGTGCCGTTCCAAGCGTTGCCGAAATCGATGGCGTGGTGGGCCTGGATCGGCCAGGTCTCGGCGATCGCGGCGGGGATGGTGCCGTGCGCGACGACGGCGGACGGTGCGGCGCGCAGTCGACGGCGGCGGCGCACGCCGAAGCGCTCGAGTGCGCCGAGGTCGGCGGTGAGCACCACGGCATCGCAGTCGAAGGTGCGGCCGTTCGCGGTGCGCACCTGCGTGGCCCGCCCGTCCGCGTATTCGATCCCGGTGACCTCGGTGTTCAGCTCGAGTGCGCCGCCCGCCGCGGTGAAGGCGCCGGCGAGTGCGGCGGTGATGGCGCGCATACCGCCCTCGGGGAAGTAGACGCCCAGTGAGGTGTCCATATGCGGGATCGCGCCGTAGAGAGCCAGTGCCTTGGCCGGGGCCATGCCCGCGTAGAGCGCCTGGAAGGTGAACAGCCGGGCCAGGCGGGGATCGCGCAGGAAGTGCGAGACGCGCGGGCCGAGCCTGCCGAATCCGCCCAGACGCACGAGGGTGGCCAGTGCGCGGCGCTTGGCCGGATAGCGGACCATATCGAGCGGCGAATCGAAGTTCGTATCCATGAACTCGGTGAATTCGGCCTGGTAGATCTCCGCGAGCCAGTTGCGCAGCCGTCGGTAGCGCAGTGCCTCGTTCTCGCCGCAGACACGGGCCACTTCGATGGCCATCGCTTCGGGATCGGCGTAGACGCGAATGGTGGAGTCGTCGGCGAAGCGGGCGTGATAGCTGGGGGCCAGTTGGTGGATGCGTAGTGGCGGTGTGCAGGTTTCGGGGGTTGCGCCGACGGCGGCGAGGGCATCGGCGATCAGCTCCGGCAAGGTGAGTACCGTTGCGCCGGAGTCGATTTCGTAATCGGGGCCGCGGTACATGCCGACTCGGCCGCCGGGATGATCGGCGCGTTCCAGCAGGGTGACGGTGCGCCCGGCCCCGGTCAGATACAGGGCGGCGGCGAGGCCGGATAGGCCCGCGCCCACCACTACGACGCGATCGGTCGGTCCCGCAACGGTTTTCATGTGAATCTCCTCGCGCGGTCGCGGCTAGTGCGTGCGACTCGTCGCGGCCAGGGCCATGGCGCGCAACCGCTCCTTGGCATCGGGCGTGGCGGTACTCGAAGCCAGTGCGGCCAGGCCCTGTTCGGTGAGTTCGGTGATGCGGCGCTCCACCTCGTCGACCGCGCCGAGCTCGGTGATCACCGCACGCAACCGCTCGACCTGGTCCGTAGTCAGATCGGTGCCGATGCTGGTGCGCAGCAGGTCGGCGGCGGCCGGGTCGGTGGCATCGGCGCGCTGCAGCGCCTCGGCGACCAGGACGGTGCGCTTGCCCTCGCGCAGGTCGTCGCCGGAGGGCTTTCCGGTGACCGCGGGGTCACCGAAGACGCCGAGCAGATCGTCGCGCAGCTGGAAGGCGATGCCGATATCGGTACCGAAGGTCCGGTAGGCCTCGATCAGGTGTGGATCGGCGTCGGCGAGTGCCGCACCCAGGTGCAGCGGGCGCTCCACGGTGTAGGCCGCGGTCTTGTAGCGGTTGATGCGCAGCGCCGCCGCGACGGATTCGTCACCAGCCGACTCGCCGTGGATATCGAGCAGTTGCCCGCCGAGCACCTCGGTGCGCATCAACGCCCAGACCGGTGCGAAGCGGCCGAGGTCGGCGGCATCGAGTCCGGCGGCGTGCACCATGTCATCGGCCCAGGCCAGCGCCAGATCGCCGACCAGGATGGCGACCGAGGTGCCGAAATGTTCGGCATCACCGGCCCAGCCGTGGCCGCGGTGGCGCTGTTCGAAGTCGACGTGCACGGTCGGGAAGCGGCGGCGGGTGCGTGAGGAATCGATGATGTCGTCGTGGACCAGCGCGCAGGCCTGCACCAATTCCAGTGCGGCACAGGCGTTCAGGACCGCAGCGGCGTGCGGGCCGGTGGGATCGCCGCCCGCGCCGAGCCAGCCGGTCCAGGCGAAGGCCGGGCGGGTGCGCTTACCGCCGCGCAGCACGAACAGTTCGAGTGCGTCCGCGGCCTGGACGAAAACCGGACCGAGCGGTTCGACGATCGGGCGTCGGGTCAGGAAGAATGCTTTGAGCGCGTCCTCGACCGCCGCGACGAATCCAGGGGTGCCCGGCGTGTGATTCGCGGGCGGGGTGGGGTGAGGCGTCTGGAAACCGGTTCCGGCGGACAGGGGAGCCTCCAAGGTCGTGCGGGTGCTGGTGCGCGGTGGATCGTGGGCGCTATAGGTACTTCGGTGCCGGACGGTGAGCGTCGCGCGTGTCGTTCCGGCGATTGCGAGCGTGTCGCTTGCTCGCAGAATACGCGTACGGTTGCGACGACCTGACGGCCCGGTGACAGCCCACCACTACACTGGACCGGTGACTTTCGATAACGTGCGGGGACGTTCGACCCCTGGCCGGCCGTCCCCGACGCCACCGATCGTCTCTGGAACACCCTCGGTTGTACAGAGTCTGCGGACCCATTCCGGGGGTTCGGTGCCCTTCTCGGTGGAGTTCAATCCGCCGCGTGACGCCGCGGGCGAGGCGCGGCTGTGGCGCGCGGCGCGCACCTTCGAGCGCATGCATCCGGCCTTCGTCTCGATGACCTACGGCGCCGGCGGCACCACTCGTGACCGCACCGTGCGGATCACCGGCGCGCTGGCCGAGGAGACCACGCTGCTGCCGGTCGCGCATCTGACCGCCGTCGAGCACAGCGTCGCCGAACTGCGCTCACTGGTCGGCGCGTACGCCGATTCGGGCATCCGCAATATCCTCGTGCTGCGCGGCGACCCGCCCGGCGATCCGCTCGGCGAATGGCGCAAACATCCCGAGGGTGTGGCCTACGCCGAGGAACTGGTGCGCATCGTGCGCGACCTCGGTGACTTCCATGTCGGCGTCGCCTCGTTCCCGCAGGGCCACCACCGCTCCCCGGATCTAGAGCACGACACCGCCTACCTGGCCGCGAAACTGCGTGCGGGCGCGGAGTATTCGATCACCCAGATGTTCTTCGACGTCGAGCACTATTTGCGGCTGCGCGATCGCATCGCGGTCTTCGACTCGATCGAGGGTGCGAAGCCGATCATTCCGGAGCTGATGCCGATCACCTCGCTGCGCACGGTGGCGCGCGCCGAGGAACTGTGCGGACGTCCCCTGCCGTCCGCGGTCATGGAGCGCCTGCGCAAGGCCGCCGGTGACGGGCCGGAGGAGAACAATGCCGCGGTCCGCGAGGTCGGCATCGAAATCGCCACCGAAATGGGCCAGCGCCTCATCGATGAGGGCGCGCCCTGCCTGCACTTCATCACGCTGAACTTCGCCAAGGCCACCGGTGAGGTCCTCACCAACCTCGGCTACGGGGTAACCGCCGCTCCCATCAGCGCCTGAGCATCGGACGGTCGGCCTGAGCCCGCCGGAGCGGACTCGGGCGTACGAGGCCGACGAAATAGCTGATTTCGTGAACACATGGGTAACTCGTCGGGTACGTCCAGAACTTGCTCTGTGGCTAACCGCCGGCCCGCGACGGCATCGTCGGGGCACCTACGGCCGGCAAAAGATCCGGGGAGGCGGGGGAGCGTTCCCACGCATCGGCGAGAAGCCGATGCGATTCGAGACGATCCTCGTGCCGATGCGTGACGCTGGTGACGAGGAGTTCGTTCGCGCCGGTGACCCGCTGCAGGGCCTGCAGGCGTTCGACGACGGTGCGCGGGCTGCCGACGAATTGGGTGGCGAGGCGGTCGTCGACCAGTCGGTGCTGCTCCGGCGTCAGCGGGGTGGCGGTATCCGGATCGAGGTAGTCGGCGGCGCCCGCACCGCTGCGGATGCTGTGCACCCAGTGACCGTAGGTGGCGGCCAGATTTCGGGCGCGCGCGTCGTCGGGGGCGACGACCACGTCCGCGGAGATCACCACATACGGCTCGGCGAGCTCGGCCGAGGGGCGGAAGGCCGCCCGATAGGCCGCGACGGCATCCAGGGCGGTGCCGGGGGAGACGTGATAGGCCGCGGCGAAGGGTAGACCGAGTTTGCCTGCCAATTCGGCGCTTTCGCTGGCCGTACTGCCGAACAACCACAGCTCGACCTGTGCGCCCTCACCCGGAACCGCGTGCAGCGCAATGCCTTCGGCGCTCTTGTAGGTGCCGTTGAGCAGGGCGCGCACCTCGTCGACCTGGTCCGGGAAGTCCGGTGCCTGCGCGCCCTGCTGTTGCAGTGCGCCGAGCGAGGCGATGAACCTGGACCTGTCGGTGATCCGTCCGGGATCGAACGGCGGCGGAACCACCACGCCGTCGCGGACCTCGGTGCGCCCGGTCACGGTATCGACGACCGGGTGACCGCCCTTGGGATGCGCGGGCTGTGCGCCGAACTGGGTGCGTCGATGGCCCGACCGGCCCAGGCCGAGGTCGAGTCGTCCGGGGTAGAGAGCGTCGATGGTGCCGAACGCCTCGACGATCGATGCCGAGGTGTGGTGGCCGACCTGAACCGCCGCCGAGCCGACGCGAATCCGGGTGGTGGCCGCCGCGACCAGGCCGATCAGCGTGATGGAGGAGGAACTCGCCACCGAAACGAAATGATGTTCGGCCAGCCAGTAGCGGCGATAACCCCACCGCTCGGCGTGCTGGGCCAGATCGATGGTGTTGCGCAGGGCCTGCTGTGCGGTGGATCCGGCGCTGATCGGGGCCAGATCGAGAATGGAGAGCGGGATCGTCATGCGGACCGTCCTAGGCGCGGATGCTGCTCGCCCGCTTCGATGGCGACCCGCAGCCGGTTTTCCGCGGGTGCCAGCGGGCAGGTGGCGAAATCGGTGAAGGCGCAGGGCAGATTGGCCGCCCGGTTGAAATCGAGACGCAAGGTCCCATGGGCGTCGGGTGCCTCGACGGCCAGCGAGCGGGCCGCCGGGTAGGTGGTGACGCCGCTGGTGGCGTCGGTGAACAGCACCCGCAGGTTGGTCGGCTCGCCGAAGGCGATGACGCGCTCGGTGACCTCGCCGATGCTGAATTCGATGGTGCCCGAGGCGGTGTGGTGATGCTCGAGTCCGTCGATGACGGCGCCGGTAGTGATCGTGCGCGGCTCGTCGAATGGTTCGAAGCGACCCTCGACCACCCAGTGCTGGTCCGGGGCATAGGTCGGGATGCCCTCGAAGCTCAGCACTGTGGGTGCGGCGGGGTCGTGCACGCGCACGGCGTAGCGGCCGCTGCGGCGAATCACCTCGAGTACCCGATTCTCGTGCAGCACCTCGAGTCCCGGCGCGCCTTCGGCCGGTGTGACGATCTGTACGCCCGCGATGTCGGTGCCCTCGAACCGCAGGCGGTCGGCGGGCTGGGCGGTGATGAACACCTTGTCGTCGGTGACCCACCAGGTGCCGGGGATGTCGGGAATGCGCTCGGGTTGGTCGGTGAGCCAATGCAATCCGGTCAGGCTCAGGAAGCCGAGCGGATCGCGCAACTGGTCCTCCCTGGCGTGATGCCAATGCGCCCACTCGGTTTCGAAAAGACTGGTGATGCTGGTCGTCATGACGCTCTGACTCCTTCGAGTGTGCGGTTGCGATGGGAATGGCGTAGTCGGGTGCTGGTCATCAGGCCGCCCCCGGTGCGGTGACGTGCGGTGCAGGAATGGCCGACAGCAGTTCGCGGGTGTACTCGTGCTGTGGGTTGTCGAAAATCTCGGCGGTGGAGCCGGATTCGACGATGCGACCGTCGCGCATGACCGCGACGCGGTCGCTGATGCGGCGGACCACGGCGAGGTCGTGCGAGATGAACAGGTAGCTCAGTCCGAGTTCGGTTTGCAGGCGGTCCAGCAGCTCCAGGATCTGGGCCTGGACGGAGGCGTCGAGTGCCGAGACCGGTTCGTCGAGTACGAGCAGGTCCGGGTGCAGGGCCAGGGCGCGGGCGATGGCGACGCGTTGGCGTTGTCCGCCGGACAGTTCCGCTGGGCGGCGCTGGGCGAAGTTCTCCGGCAGCGCGACCTGGCCGAGCAGTTCCCGCACCCGCTCCTGCCTGGCCTTGCGATCGCCGACGGCATAGGCCCGCAGCGGTTCCTCGATGATCGAACCGACCCGCCAGCGCGGATCCAGTGAGCCGTAGGGATTTTGGTAGACCACCTGGAAGCGCTGGCGCAGGTCGCGCAGCCGTCCACCTTTCACCGCGGTGAGGTCTTGCCCGTCGAACGTGATCGCGCCGCTATCGGGTTCGGTGAGCCGCAATGCGATTCGCGCGGTGGTGGACTTTCCGGAGCCGGATTCGCCGACCAGTGACAGGGTTTCGCCGCGACCGAGTTCGAATCCGACACCCGCCACCGCGGTGACCGAACCACCGGCAGGTGCGCGGAACCGCTTGTGCACGTCCCGCACCGTGAGCAGCGGCGGACCGGAGCTCACCCGCGGTGGGCGGAAGCCGTCGAACGGGGCCAGACTAGGCGAGGCGGCGAGCAATCGCTTCGTATACGGATGGCGCGGTTCGGCGAGCACCGTTGCGGTCGGCCCGGTTTCGACGATCTCCCCGCCGCTCAGCACCACGATCCGATCGGCCCGCTCGGCGGCGATCGCCAGATCGTGGGTGATCAGCAGCACCGCAGTACCGCGTGCCGCCGTCTGCGCGGCGAGTTTGTCGAGCACCCGCCGAGCCACCGTGGCGTCGAGCGCACTGGTCGGCTCATCGGCGATCACCAGTTCCGGTCCGGCGATGAGCGCCGCCGCGATCAGCACCCGCTGCCGCTGGCCGCCGGACAGTTCGTGCGGATACTGCGCCGCCCGCAGCTCCGGCAGATCCAGTCCGGCGTCGGCGAGCAATTCGATCGCTCGTGCGGTCGCGTCGCGGCGATCGGCGAGTCCGTGCACGAGCAGCGCCTCGGCGACCTGGTCACCCACGCGCCGTACCGGATTCAGCGACAGTCCCGGATCCTGCGGTACGAATCCGATCCGTGCACCGCGAATCCGCCGCAGCGCCCGCTCGGATCCGGTGTCCACTGTCTCTCCGTCGAAGGTGATGGTCCCACCGGTGATCTCGGCATTGGCGCCGAGCAATCCGATCACCGATTGTGCGAGAGTCGACTTCCCGGAACCTGATTCGCCGACCAGCGCGACGACCTCGCCACGTGCGACGGTGAGAGATACACCTCTCAGCGCGGCGACATCGCCGCTGTCGGAGGCGTAGCGCACGTGCAGGCCGTCGATGCGCAACAGTGCTGCTGCCGACCCATCCGGTCCATTTGTGAGGTCGCGAATATGTGGCGTGCCGTCCGTCGGATCGGCGGACGTAATGCACTCACTCATGCGCTGTTACTCCTTCCTACGGCGCGGCCGAGGCGTTGGGCCGAGAGGACGACGACGATGATCACCAGGCCGGGCAGGGTGGTCATCCACCAAGCCGTGGCGAGGAAATTGCGTCCCTCCGATATCAGTGAGCCCCATTCGGGGGTGGGGGGTTTCGCGCCGTAACCGAGGAAGCTCAGCGCCGAGACCGAGAGCACGGCCATACCGAATTCGACTGCGGCCAAGGCGAGTACCGGCTGATACGAGTTCGGAAGGACATGTCGGGCCAGCACCATGTACCAGCGGACCCCGGAAGCGTGCGCCGCCTCCACATACGGCGCCTGTCGCACTCGGAGCACCTCCGAGCGCATGACTCGCGCGAAGTTGGCGATCAGCGAAACACCCACCGCGAGGGCCACGTTGCGGGTGCCGAACCCCAGCGCGGTGACCAGGGCCAGCGATAGCAGCAGCGATGGAATCGACAGCAGCACATCGACGAACCGCATGATGACGGTGTCGACGAAGCCACCGATCGATCCGGACAGCAGCCCCAGTATCGACCCGGCGATCAGGGCGATGGCGACCGCAGAGAGGGTGGCAGTGAGCGAGAGTCCCGCGCCGTGCACCATCCGGGTGTACAGATCGCGCCCGAGATTGTCGGTGCCGAACCAGTGCCGGGCACTCGGGCCCTGGAATTTCTGCGCGGGCACACCGGTCAGCGGATCACCGCCGGCGAAAACCGAAGGGAACAGCGCCCAGCCGAGCGCCAGCACCGCGACGGCGCCGGACAGGATCACTACGATATTGCCGCGCAGCGACTTCCATCGCAGGGCGGGTCGGTGGAGTCCGGGCAGCGCGATCCGCCGCGACTCATCGGCGACATCAACCATGATCGGTCACCTGCTGTCGATGGTCAGGCCACGACGCGAAGGCACTGACGAGAGGGCCGGGCGCGGCGCCGGTGTGTGGCTCAGGCACGGACGACCACCTCCTCCGCGATATCGTTCGCGGCGGTCTCGGAATCGGTTGTCGCACGGCGGGATCGACCGGCGATGCGCGGATCGAGCAGCGGATACAGCAGATCCACCGCCAGATTCACGGTGACGAAGACCGTCGAGGTGAGCAGCACGATGCCCTGCACCACCGGAATGTCCTGGGCCAGTACCGAGGTCTGGGTGAGCCGACCCACGCCCTGACGGGCGAAAACGGTCTCCACCACCACGGATCCGGCGAGCATATTGCCGACCAGCACACCGGCGATGGTGAACGTCGGCACGCTGGCCGGGCGCAGTACGTGTTTGCGCAGCACCCAACCGCGTGAGCCACCCTTGGCCAGTGCCACATCGACGAATGGCTGACGCCAGGTCGAGGCCAGCCCGGCGGCGAGCACCTGGGCCAGCACCGCACCGATCGGGATGGCGAGGGTGAGCGCGGGCAGTATCGTGCCCTTGAAACCGTGTCCGCCGAAGGCTGGAGCGAGCCGCCAATGGAACGAGAAGAGTTGCAGCAGTAGCAGTCCGGTCCAGAATGTCGGCACCGAAACCCCGAGCGAGGGCAGTGAGCTGAGCGCGTCGCGTAACCACGGGCGGCGGACATAGGTCGCCGCGAAGGCCACGCCCACCCCGCCGAGCACCGCGAAGAGCAGTGCCAGACCGGCCAATCCGAGTGTGTTGGGCAAAGCGTCACCCAGTGCGCTGGTGACCGGCTGGCCGGTGGCGATGGAGTGGCCGAGGTCGCCGGTCAGCGCGTGGGTCAATGCGGTCCAATACTGTTCCCAGAGCGGACGATCCAGTCCATAGCGCGCCTGGAGTTCGGCGATCGCGGCCTTGTCGATCGGGGTGCCCGCACCCGCACCGTCGGCCGCGATGGAGACCGGATCGGCGGGCAGCAGGTAGAGCACCACGAACGAAATGGTGAAGGCCGCCCACAGCACCCATATCGCCTGCAGGACCCGCACAACCACATACCGAGCCATGACTACCGCCCGCTCAACCAGGTATCGAAGAACTGCAGCCGCGCGGAGGCCTCGAACTTCAGATCCTGCACGCTCTGTGCCGCACCGATGGCCTGCGACAGTTCGACCGTCGGAATCCACAGCCCCGCATCGAGTACTGCCTGTTGCGCGGTGCGGATCAGTGCGGTGCGTGCGGCGGTGTCCGAGGCGCTCAGCTGACCGTCGAGCACATCGTCCAGTGCCGGGATGCGTTCGCGGGCATTGAGATTGCGGCCATCGACACTGAAGGAGGTGCGCAGAATGTCACCGTCGGCGCGGGTGGTGTTGTAGTAGGTGGTGTCGAAATCCTTGACGTTCTGCCGGGCCGTGCTTTCCGGGCCCGACACCAGATCGAGCTTCAGCTCGACGCCCACCTGACGCAGTTGCTGCTGCGCCAGCTCCAGGATGGCCTGATTACCCGCGAACGCCTGACTGAAGAGCACCGAGAAGGACAGGCGCTCACCATTCTTCGCGCGGACACCATCACCACCTGGCGTCCAGCCCGCTTGGTCCAGGATGCCGCGCGCCTTGGCCGGGTCGTAGCTCAGCCGGGCCGAAAGGTCCTGGTAGCCGGGCGTGCTGCTGGCCAAGGTGCTGGTAGCGGGTTTGAACTGCGGGCCGAGGACGGTGTCCACCAGCTGTTTCCGGTCGATCGCGGGCAGCAGCGCCTGGCGCACCGCGGCATCGCGTAGCGGCCCGCGCGTGACATTGGTCTGGAAGCCGAACGGCACACCGGGATTCGCGGTGCTCAGCACCCGCCCGCTCGCGGCCTCGATCTGCGGTGTGTCTTGCGGCAGCGCATCGCTGACGGCGTCGAGCTGGCCGGAGATGAGGCTGCCGGTGCGAACACCGGATTCGGGCACGACCGTGAACTCGACCTTGTCCAGATAGGCCTCGCCCTGATGGGCGAAGACCGCCGAACCCCAGCGGTATCCGGCGCGTTTGGCCAGGGTCGCCGAGGCGTCCTGGCGCCAGGCCGCATAGGTGAACCCTCCGCTGCCGACATTGTCGCCGAGGCAGCGTTGATCGGCAGGCTTGGCAGTAGTGGCATCGCCCTGAATGCCGAGCTGCGCGGTCGAGGACGCCTGCAGGAACTGGGCATTGGGCTTGCTGAATTCGATCCGCGCGGTCAGCTTGTCGACCGCGGTGGTGCCGACGTAATTGGTGAGATAGCTGGAGCCGAGCGGTGTCTTGGCCGCGCCCAGTTTGATCACCGAATCGAAGGTGTTGCGCACCGAATCCGCGGTGAGCGGGGTGCCGTCGCTGAAGGTGACGCCGTCGGTGAGATGGAAGGTGAACACCTTGGCGTCAGGGGAGATCTCCCAGCTCTTGGCCAGCCACGGCTTGATCTCACCGGTTTTCGGATCCTGATCGGTCAGTGAATCCACGATCTGGCGGGTCACGTACAGCGTCTGATTGGTGCCGGACTGCGCCGGGTCCGAGCAGGTCGGCGCCTGCGAAAGGCCATAGCGCAGTGTGCCGCCCGGCTGCGGCGGACCCGCGTCGGCGCCGCCGGTGGCCGAATCACTACCGCAGGCGGCGAGACTCGCGGCCGCGGTGACGGCGGCGGCCACGGCCGCGATTCGGTGGCGGGGACGGATCACTGTGGTACTCCAGATGTTTCGGTGCGGACGAGTTCGCCGCGGGAATCGATGTCGTAGTCGGTGGGACGTGCGGTGTTGGGGCCGGTGGCCAGTGGTCGGCTCGGGATACGTCGGCGCAGTTCGGGTGCGACCTCGGCTTGGAAGAGTTCGAGGCCGGTGCGATGTTGCGATTCGGTGCGGCCGTCGCGTTCGGCGGACAGGTGGATCACCTCGTGCCCGAACGCCTCGTGCTGGCGCCCTACTTTGTCGATCACCTGCTCCGGGCTGCCGACCAGCGCCGAACTGCGCGCGACGAAATCGTCGAGCGTCTCGAAGACGATCGGCAGCCCGAGCTTGCGCGCCAAGGTCAGTCGAGCCTCGAAGATCGGGCGATACACGTCGAGGGCTTCCTGTGACGTGCGCGCCACATGAAATCCCGCGGTGCCCGCGCCGACCAGGGCGTCGGCCGGATCGTGCCCGTAGTATTCCCAGCGCTCCCGATAGTGGCGCACCAGTTCGGCATACGGTTCGATCGGATTGGTGACATTAGCCGAGAACAGCGGGTCACCGTGGCGCGCGGCGAGTTCCACCGAATCGCGGCTGGTCGCGCTGCCGTGCCAGATGCGGATGCGCGGCTGCCAGGGCCGCGGCAGCGCCTTGGCCTCGACCAGTTCCGGACGGAATCGGCCCGACCAGGTCACGGTGTCGCTGTCCCACAGCGCCCGGAACAGTTCGTAGCCTTCGCGATTGCGATCCCACTGGTCCTCGGTGGTGACGTGGTACAGCTTCGCCTGGGCCGCACCGTTGCCCTTGCCGATGATCAGTTCGAGGCGGCCGCCGGAGAGATTGTCCAGCGTCGAATAGTCCTCGAACGCGCGCACCGGATCCAACAGACTCAGCGTCGTGACGGCGGTGAACAGACTGATCCGCGAGGTGACCGCGGCGATATGGGACAGGATCACCGGCGGTGCGGCCGAGAGGAACGGATCCTCGTGCCGCTCGCCGACGGCGAACCCGTCGTAGCCGAGTTCCTCGGCGGTGCGGGCCTGGCCGATGACATCGAGCAGTCGCTCTTTGGTCTCGGGCAGCCGACCGGTATTCGGATCCGGTACCCGGGAGACGAGGGTGAACAGCAGGAACTTCATGCGATCACGACTTCTTCGGTAGGCCGGGCGGATTGATCCGCGAACTCGGCACGGCCTCGGTCTTCAATCCCCAGCGGTCGATGACCTGCTGGTAGGTGCCGGTCTGGATGGCGTTGTCGATGGCCTTGTTGATGGGACCGATCAGCCCGTTGTCCTTTTTGGTGAGCACACCGATCTCGCCTTGCAATGCGTCACCGGCGCCGGAGAAGGTCGCGACGATCCTGGTCTGATTCGCGGTGGTGCTGTGATAGATCGCGGACGGATTCGGGCCGATGTAGCCGTCCAGGCGTTGCGAGGCCAGTGCCAGGTAATAGTCGGTGACCTGCTGGAAGTAGGCGATATCGATCGGGGCCAGGCCCTCGGCGATATTCTGCTCGTTCCACTTGACCAGCAGCTGCTCCTGATTGGTGCCGCTGCCGACGCCGATCCGCTTGCCCGCCAGGCTCTTACGATCCTTGTAATCGAGCGTGCTCTGCTTCGGGATCTCCAGCGCGACGGTGTCATTGCGGTAGGTGGCGAAGTCGTACTTTTCCTTGCGCTCCTCGGTCACGGTGACGTTGGAGATGAAGACATCGGCCTCACCGGAGTCGACCCGCACGAAGTTCTGTGACCAATCAGCCACCTGCGCAACGAGTTTCAGCCCGAGGATGTCGGCGATGAGTGAGGCGAAATCGATCTCGGACCCGACGATGGTCTTATCGTCGGTGGCGTAGAACCGCAATGGCGGTGCGGCACCGCCGGATCCGGTGACGACCAGCGTGCCGCGGTCGCGAATGGCCTGCGGCAGTTCGGCGGCAATGGCATCGACCTTGGGGGCGTGGATCCGGCCGGACTGGCCGGGGGAGAGGTCGAAGGTGATCGAACCGGCGGGTTGCGCGGAGTTTTCCGCGTCCGGATCGGTGCCGCAGCCGGTGGCCAGCAAGGCGACCGTGGCGGCCAAGCCGACCAGGGCAGAGAGCTTCATCGAATACCTGTTCATCGGGGAGCGCGCACCGCGCTCAGCGGACTCGGGACAGAAATGCGCGGGTGCGCGGGTGTTGCGGGTTGTCGAGTACGGCGGCGGGCGGACCTTGTTCGACGATCACGCCGCCGTCGAGGAATACGACGGTGTCGGCGACCTCACGGGCGAAACCGATTTCGTGGGTGACGATCACCAGCGCGGTCCCGCCGTCGGCGAGATCGCGGATCACATCGAGGACTTCGCCGACGAGCTCCGGATCCAGTGCGGAGGTGGGTTCGTCGAAGAGGATCACCGGCGGTCGCAGTGCCAACGCCCGCGCGATGGCAACGCGCTGCTGTTGTCCGCCGGACAGCCGCCGCGGATAGGCGTCGGTCAGGTCGCCGATGCCGACCCGCTCGAGCAAATCCCGTGCCTCGGACTCGATTTCCGCACGCGGACGACCCTGCGCGGAAATCGGTGCGAGCGTGACATTGTCGAGCACCGTCAGATGCGGGAAGAGATTGAACTGCTGGAAGACGAAGCCGATATGCGAGCGCTGTTTGCGCACTTCGCGGTCTGACAGCGCGTGCAACTTATTGCGGCGCAGCCGATATCCGATCAGTTCGCCGTCGATGTGCACGGTGCCCGCATCCAGCGACTCCAGGTGGTTGACCACCCGCAGCAGCGTCGACTTGCCGGAACCGGACGGTCCGATCACGGTGACCACTTCACCGGCCCGTACGGTCAGGTCGATGCCAGTGAGTACCTCGCTGCTGCCGTAGGACTTACGCACCCCGCGCACCTGTACCGCAGGAGCCGGGGCCACCGGCGCGCTCATCGGGTAGCCCCGCGCGGTGCGGTGGAACCGATTTCGGCGATTTCGCGGAGTCTGCGCCGAACCTTCTGCACCGGTGTCGGTGGGGGCGTGCGGTGCGCGCCCTTGGCGTAGTGGCGTTCGATATAGAACTGCACCACCGACAGAATCGTGGTCAGCACGATGTACCAGATCGTGGCCACCATGAGCAGTGGCACCACCCGGCCGTTGCGGCCGTAGATCACCTGGACCTGGTAGAAGAGTTCCGCGATCGCCATGACCGAGACGATCGAGGTGCCCTTGAACAGGCTGATCACCTCATTGGTCGCATTCGGCAGAATCGAGCGCATGGCCTGCGGGACGATGACCGTGCGGAACTGGCGCCCCCGTGGAATACCGAGTGCGGCAGCCGCTTCCAGCTGCCCCGGATCGACCGAAATGTATCCGGCGCGGATGATCTCGGCCGCATACGCCGCCTGATGCAGTGCGAGTCCGATGACCGCCGCGGTGAAACCGCTGATCACCCCGTTCACCTCGAAGGTGAGAAAGGAAGGGCCGAACGGGATTCCGAGCGAGAGCGTGTGGTACAGGTAGGCGATGTTGAACCAGAACAGCAGCTGCACGATCAGCGGAATCGAGCGGAACGCCCAGATGTAGACCCACGAGATCACCCGCAGCACCGGATTATTCGACAGTCGGGCGATCGCCAATGCCGTACCGATCAGGAATCCCAGTGCCGTACCCCACAGGGTCAGCTCCAAGGTGACCTTCAGCGCCGACAGCACCGATTTCGCGGTGAAGTACTTGGCGAACGTCGACCAATCCCAGCCCGGATTGGTGGCCAGTCCATGGACGAACTGGGCGAGCAGCACGAGCGCGATGGCGCTGACAACCCAGCGCCAGGGGTGCCAGGGCTTGGCGATCGCCGGTGCGTCGGTAGTGCTTACGGTGGCGGTGGGTGCAGCCGGTATCGGGACATCCGATACCGGAGTATCGGATGCGACGGATGCGCTCATATTTCGGTTCCTCCATCGTTCCCGGCGGAAGCACCCGCACCCGGTGACCGGGGGGTTGCTGCGACGTCGATGAGCCAGGTCTCTCGGTCGCTCTGGATGGTGTGTCCGACGCCGAGCACGGGTCGGTCAATGGGTCTAGCCGAAATATCATGCGAAGCAGGCGAAGTCCGGCACAAGGATACGAATCAGCGTGAGCGCAGACCTTGTTTGCAGGGTCGTGAGCAGGCACTATTGGCCCGGTCATGCGGTGGATCGCGGCATTTCGGACCGAGTTCTCCGCGTGCTCTTCGTCCGGATTGCCCGCCTGCGGATCGCCTTGGCGGCCCATAGGGGCGCGCGGCACGAACGTGTCGACCACCCGAATAAACGCTGTTGCGAAGGTTTGCCGGAGTACTCTCGGACCTCGATTCGTGCCCGACGATGAGGAGGTCCGCCGTGACCATGCTGCGCCGTCTGACCACGCTAACCGCCATCGCGACCGCTACGGCCGCGCTGACTCTCGCCGCCCCCGGCATCGCCGCCGCGGGTCCGGCGCCGATACCCGCACCAGCCGTTCCGGCCGCGACCGCGCCGTCCGCCCAGGCCGCACCCGGTGATCTGTTCGCCGGTTACCGAGCCGTCGTGGACGCGCTGCGCACCTTCGGCATCGACCCGTTCCTGTACCCGGCGGTCGCGCCGCTCTGCTCCGGCACCGGCAGCCTCGGTCTGGTGCCCGCGGTTGCGGGCGCGGTCCCGGGGCCGTGGCCCAAAACCACGGTGGCCATTCCGGGACTCGACCCGACCGCCGTCAAGGCGGGCCAGGTCATGTTCACCTTCGTCCCCTACGGCCTCGGCCCGGACGGCACGAATGCTTCGGGCATGAACGTCGCCTGGGTCAACCTGGCCAATGGCCGCAGCGGCATCACCGCCATGGGATCGATCTCCGATGTGGTCCGCACGATGGTGCCCGCCGAAACCCCGACCGAGATAAGGCCAATGGCCGAACGCGCCGTCCAAGACTTCTTCGCCGTATTCCCGGTCGGTGGGGTGCGCGCGGTTCCGGTCGACACAGGATCCGGCACGGTACTCGCCGCAGTCTTCGGAACCGTGGACAACGGCACCAAGTCCTGCTTCTTCGTCCCGACCATAGGACTCACCACAGTGCGCTGATCCACGGGCCCCTGGCCGAGACAGGCTCGGGGCCCGTGGACAGATCCCGGCCCCGCGGAATCGACTGCGGTCGCCGGAGCAGCCCGCCCATCCCCGAGAGTCCTGAGGACCGATCAAGATCAGGTGGCACTGGCGGCTGGGTCTTCTCGGGCGATGCCGTCACGGATTCCACCTGATCTTGATCAGCGGGTCAAGGGGCGGGACTTCCAGGTCAAGGTGTTGGTGCGGTGGGCGCGGTGGGCGCGGGTCCAGAGGCGGAGGTAGGCGTCGATGGAGATCGGATGTGCCAGGGCCGCAAGGGCGTCCGTGCGGGTCGTGGTGCCGCGTTCCAGTGAGCGCGCGAGCAGGCGGCTGGCGACCGCGGCGCCGTAGCCGATGAGACCGGCGGTGCGTATGGAGCCCCGGCCGCCGATCGCGGCCAATGGGGGCGCCCAGTAGGCCAGTGTCGCAACGGCTCCCACCGCCGCGCCGCCGATTGTCGTGCCGCCGTACGCGGACCACAGCCAGCGGTTGTAACCGATCTCCAGTTCGGCTGCGCCACGGTACATTCGGGTGCTCGCCGCTCGGCCTGCCGCGACCAGCGCGGTCCGGCGACCCGAGCGACGCAGTGCGCGAGCGATATCCAGGTCCTCGGTCGGGCTCGCGGCGACCGCGGAATGCCCGCCGATGGCGTGGTAGGCGGTGGCGTCGAACACCAAGAACTGGCCGCAGGCCACGGCTGTCGAGGGGCGCAGGCTGCGATTGGCGGCCGCGATCGGCAGGCTCGTCGCCCACGACCAGCACAGCAGCGGCTGCACCAGCGCCTCGGCCAGCGATTCGGTCACCTGGTACGGCCACGGTGACAACAATGCGGCTCGGCTGCGGCGCAATTCGGCGGTCGCCGCGGCGATCGCATTCGGTGCCAGTCGCACATCGGCATCGAGAAAGATCAGCACCGTGGCATCCGCCAACTCGGCCAGTCGCGCGCAGGCCGCGGCCTTTCCGGTCCATCCGGGCGCGGGTTCGGCCTCGGAGCGGAACACAGTGAAGCGCGAATCGCCCGCAATCGCGTCGAGCGCGGCCGCTTCGGTCCCGTCCGACGACGCGTCGTCGAGAATCAGCACCTGTAGTCGCGGCACACCCGCCTGACCACGGAGATCATCGATCAGCTCGGGCAGTCGGTGTGCCTCATCGCGTGCCGGGATACACACCGACACCGGCTCGATCACCGTATTCGGTCCGGTCGAGAGCCTGCGCACCGTCACGCGGTTGAATAACGCGGTCCCGCAACCGAACAGCGCGATACCCGCACCCGCCCACGCGGCGATCGCCGCGCCCGCGCGCAACGTTCGCGTCAGCGGCGGGTCAGCGAACGCCACAGATTGCTCGGTGAGAAGTTGGTTTCCGGTGCGCCGGGCGGTGCCGGGTTGCGGTCCATGTAGGCGATGGCGGCGATGATGGCGGCGACGGCGAGGGTGATACCACCGACGATGCCTGCCCAGCCCGCGAAGGAGCGGGTATTCGGGTCCGCGTAGCTGACCTCGGCGCGCAGGGTAGAGACATCGCCGGGCGGCAGTTTCCAGGAGACGGTCGAGTCGTCCTCGCGATTGCCGTTGGTCTTGGCGACGCGGGCCGGGAAAGCCACGGTGAACTGCACATCCGAACCGTGCGGCGGAACGGATTTCAGATCGACCCGGCCATTGAGGCTGACCAGGTCGCCGGTGCGCTGGAACGACAGGTTGAACATGCCCTGGGTCTGATCGGAGAGCGCGCCGAGCTGGCCGACCTCACCGAAGGACAGATCCTCGAAGAACACCTTGCTGCCCACATAGCCGTCCTGGCTGTACGGCTCGACCCGCACCTTCGCGGCCAGCGAATCGGGCGCCTTCAACTGCGGGCCCTTGTCATTGGCGTCCGCGGGAACCACCGCGGCCACGATCCGACCGGAGACCCGGTCATTGGACGACACACCCATCGACACCTGCACCCGCAGGCAGCCCGCGAGCATGGGCACCAGCATCGCGGCCAGCAGTACTGCCGCGGCCACCCGTGCTCCGGGCCGGGGAGAACGTGGCGGTAGAACCGATGTGTCGGGCATCGCGGTGAGAGGACTCGGCTGCACGGCTCACATCGTGCCAGGCGGTCACCCCGAATTGCCACGCGACGGGCGGAACGCACGCCGACCGAAGTATCGGACAGCTGGTCCGCACCGCTTCAGCCCCGTCGGGCCGCGACCGACCGCACCAGCAGCGGCACGCCGAGCACCCCCAGTCCGATGCATCCGTACCAGGCCGAATACGGCAGATCGAGGAACACCGCGTGCGCGAGCGTCGACCCGAGCCAGGTCCACATGAACACCGCCACCGGGACCACCGCGTCTGCCGAGATCGGCGATACCGGCTTTCGGGATCTGTGCTCCGGACTGGTCGGGTCAGGCGTTCCCAACTCCAGCGCCGGTGCTCCAGCCTGCGCCGCATCGGGGGCTGCCGCCGGTGTCTGCGCTGTCGACAGCAGGCGCTCTGCCGCGGGTGCAAACGTATTCGCACTCCCCGTCCCCACGACGCGATCCAAGCCGGTCAGCAGCAACGCCATCACCAGCGCCACCGCGAACCACCCCAGATAGTTCGTGTACGGAATCTCATCGAGCCCGGGCAGCCCCCGACCGGCGGCACACCAAGTCCACTGCCCGTCCGCCACCATCTGCGGATCGAGGAACAGATCCCAGCCCACGGCCCCGACCGCGGTCATAGCGACTCGCACGGCCCACCGCCGAGTCGACAATCCGGCGACCACCCACACCGGATACAGCCCACCGGTCCAGG
This sequence comes from Nocardia sp. NPDC102475, assembly GCF_055584605.1. NCBI lineage: Bacteria > Bacillati > Actinomycetota > Actinomycetes > Mycobacteriales > Nocardiaceae > Nocardia > Nocardia sp. NPDC102475. The sequence goes on from NZ_JBVJLS010000017.1 coordinate 97,855, forward strand.
CCAGCGCGACCACCAATGGCACCCCCGCTACCGCGGGTCCCGATCTTCCGTCGGCGTACTCATAACAACCGAATGGGAAACCCGTTGCGGTACCAACGATTTCGGCAACCAGTCCGAGCCCGGAGACAATCACCACGAACCCCAACGCGTACCTGATGCCGCGCGTCGCCACCGCGTGCACCAGCGCCGTCCCCGCCGACAACAGCACGACTGCGACGGTCACCCGATCGCGAGCGGCCCCCGAGGCAAGCGGATAACTGATCTGCACGAGCACGAGCAGCACCGCCGGGACCACGGGCGCCAGCAACCGCGGCGTCCATCGAAAGGCTGACGCCGACCGCGAGCGCCGACTTGGACCGCGCCGACTTGCCGGGTTCCCGTCAGCACCGCGGACGTCGGAGTCCGTTGCGTCAAAGGATTCGGCTCGCCGGGTGGTCTCTGGACTGGCTGGACTGTGGATGTCGGAGTCCGTTGTGTCGGTGGATTCGGTTGGTCGGGTGGTCTCTGGACTGGCTGGACTGTGGATGTCGGAGTCCGTTGTGTCGGAGGATTTCGCGTATCCGGTGGTCTCTGGACTGGCTGGACTGTGGACGTTGGAGTCCGTTGTGTCGGTGGATTCGGTTGGTCGGGTGGTCTCTGGACTGGCTGGACTGTGGACGTTGGAGTCCGTTGTGTCGGAGGATTCGGTTCGTCGGGTGGTCTCCGGACTCGCCGGACTATGGAGCTCGGAATCCGTTGCGCGGGCGGACTCGACTTGCCCGGTGGTCCCCGGACCAGGGCTTTCAGGTCCTGATGTGGGTCGCTCTTCCGGCTCCGGCACGGTTGGCCCGGTGGGGTCTGTCATCGTCTGCGCAGCAGGGGAAACCGGTTGCGCCGTCGGTCGCGCAGCACCAACTGTGCCGCGCTGCGCCCGCTCGCTCCGGACACTCCGCCACCCGGATGCGTGGACGCCCCGGTGAGATACAGCCCGGGCGCGCCGGGCACTCGCTGCCCGGACAACTCCGGCAGCGGCCGCCACAGCATCATCTGATCCAGCGACATCTCCACATGCATCACATTTCCGCCGCGCAACCCGAGCTCACGCTCCAGATCGACCGGCGTCTGCACGTACCGTCGCAGCACACTCGCCCCGAAACCCGGTGCGTAGGAGTCGACTTCGGCGATGATCCGATCGGCCTCCGACTCCGCGTGCGCGGCCCAGTCGCTCCCGTCGGCAAGCTCGTACGGATGCCACTGCGCCCACAGCGAGAGCTGATGCTCACCGGCCGGGGCGATGCTCGGATCCAGCGCGCTGAAACTCATGGCCAGCACCACCGGACGCGGTGGCAGATCACCGGCCAGCGCCGCGCCGTGCGCCCGCCGCAACTGCCGCCGATCGGAGACCAGGAACTGCAGACCATTGGCGGATTCAGCGGTCGAACTACCGGGATACTGCGGCAGCGCAGACGTCGCGAGTCGCACCACCATGCCGATACCGGGCCCGACCCGGATCCGCCGCTGCCAATCGTCGAGCACCGCACCGTCGAATCCGCCGCCCCGCAGCAGATCCAGCGTGGTCAGCACATGGGCGCCCGCGATCACGGTGTCCGCGTGCAGGCTCCGTCCCGACGCCGTGCGCACCTGCCAGCCGGCACCGACCTGCCGCAGCTCGGTGACCGCATCGCCCGCCGAAACCACTCCGCCGTCGGCGCGCAGCCGCGCGACCAGTGCCGTTGTCAGCGCCCCACTTCCTCCCACCGCCCGTCCTGGCGGCAGCGTATGCATCAGCGCGGCGAATCCGACCATCGGCGCGGTCCCCGGTTCCGACATCGGCGGCCCGGACTGCGCACCGAACCAGGCCAGCGACGCCTTGAGCCGTTCGTCGTCGAAGTAGCTGTCCAGCAGGGCGTCGCCGGTCTGCAGGAACTCCCGCGACAACGCACTCCCGCCATCGCGCGCGTCCAGCCCCCAGAACGAACGCAGCAGCCGACCCGGTGTCGGCGCACCGCCGAACGCGCGCATCACCCGCGCCGACCGTGGCCCCCAGACCTCGACGAAGCGCCGATAGGCCACCGCATCCCGCGCACCACAGACCTCCGCGATTCCGGCGCAGGTCCGATCGAGATCGCGATGGAAAACGATCGGCGCACCACCTTCCGGCCCCGGGGGCGTGAATCCCCAAGGATCGCAATCGATATAACGCAGCCCGAAGCGCGACAGCTCGAGTTCCTCGATGATCCCGGTATGGCGCACCATGATGTGCGCCGACGATCCGCGATCGACCAGATGACCGGGAAAGCGTTCGACCGTCGACACCGCGCCGCCGAGCACCTCGTCGCGCTCGAGCACCTCCACCCGCTCCCCGGCCCGCGCCAGATAGCAAGCCGCGACGAGCGCGTTATGGCCCGACCCGACGACCACAACGGTCACAGAGGCAGCCGCCGTCCCAGGATGGCGAACGGCCTGGTATCCCCGGCGAAGACGAAATTTCGGATCACATCGGTGAATCCGAGTCGCCGATACAGCTTCCAGGCGCGGTTGGCCTCGCCATGCACTTCCGGCGTGGACAGCAGCACCGCGCTCTCGGTGCGATTCATCAGCAGCCGCGTCAACAGTTCGCCGCCGATGCCGCGACCCTGCGCCGACGGATGCACGTGCAGTTCGGTCAGCTCGAAATAATCCGAAAGCAGTTCGCGCGCAGAATGTTCCGGCCAGCCCGAGCGCCGCATCCCACTGTGCACCTGCTGATGCCACCACTGGTGGGCGGCGCCGCGATAGCCGTAGGCGATGGCCACGATCGGCGCGGTCCGCAGGTCGATCTGCCCCGAATCATCCGGGATGACGGCGGCGACGCCCTGCCAGCCGACGCGGGTGGTGTGCTCGGTCCACATCGGTGCGCGATGGTGTTCGGTGCCGTGCGGATATTCCATCGCCGCGACGTACACCGCAAGCACGTCGTGCAGCCGGGAGCGCAGCGCCGCGACGGAGAGGTCGATGACGACAGGGGCGTTGGCGGGGGTGTGTTTGGGCTTGACGGCTGTCATGGCTCTCGTCGGTCCGCGGAAAGTTGTCGGTGGGTGTCCCTATATTCAATCTCAATTCAAACGTTCGAATACCTGTTCGATCCCCGCGGTGCTGGGAACTCGGCATTCGCGCCCAGGATAGGCCAGGTGAGCGACTCGGAGGGACGGCTGATGTCTGGTCGGATCGAACACCCGGGGCAACCCGGCAAGGCGGGCAAGCTGCTGCAGCGGGCGGACGGCTTGCTGATGCAGGCGGCGGGGGAACGCGACCCGCGCGAACGTTTTCGGACCGCGTACCTCGCCGCGCTGCGCGGTGCCGGGGCCGTGCTCGCGTTCACCGGGGCAGACGCAGCGCCGCGGGCGCGTTCGCGCAATGCCTGGGTGCTGATGCAGCGCGCCGCACCCGAATTCGTCATGTGGGCCGACTACTTCAGCGCCCGTTCGGAGATCAGGGCGGCGCTGGAGGCGGGGTTGGATCGCAATGTGGGTGATCAGCAGGCCGACGAGTTCTATTCGCGGGTGGGCGCATTCCTCCACGATGTGGAAGATCTGGTGAATGCCGGGGCTCGATTGCGCCCAGCGCCGGGCTGGTCCGGCGGTATGACCGCTTAGTTATCGACGAGTAGGTGGTACGGCACTGATCGAACTCGTATCATTGGTGGCAGATAGCCGACCTTGGTTATCTGTCGCCTACCCGGAGGCGACAGCCACGTCCTAGTGCCGGGGGAGGTACCGTGCCACTCTCCGAGCACGAGCAGCGCATGCTCGAACAGATCGAGAGCGCGCTCTATGCTGAGGATCCGAAGTTCGCGTCGTCCGTCCGCGGCGGACGCCTTCGCTCGACCTCGAGTCGTCGCAGACTCCAGGCCGCGGCCTTGTTCGTCCTCGGCCTGTTTCTACTTGTCGCCGGCATAGCCGCTCCGGTGAAGCTCGGCGACTTTCCGATCATCAGCCTGATCGGATTCATCGTGATGTTCGCCGCAGGCGTGCTGTTGCTGCTCGGCAGTTCCAAGGGCATCGCCAAGGGTGACCGGTCGGGCAATGCCCAATCCGGTGGCGCGAGTGGCGGATCGGGCGGACGTGGGCGACAGCGCAAGTCCGGTGGTTTCTCCGAGCGCATGGAGGATCGGTTCCGCCGCCGCTTCGATCAGGAGTAGCGCGCCCGTAGCCGACACCTACATATCGAACGCGCCGCCGCACCGAAGAGGTGCGGCGGCGCGTTCTCATGCGTGAACCAACCGGCTGCTGAAGGTGCGCCGCGCGCGGTTCCCCGCAACGCCCCACGATCTTCCCCCACAACCTCCCACCACCCACCTCTGCGCCGCCCCGTGACCGGCCGAAACCTGGGGAACCGGGGCGTTTGCTGGTAGTTGTCGGGCGCTTGTCTCGCCGTGTGGCGCGTGTCGCTAGAACACGGAAAAAGTTCTCCACCACAGTGATAGCTGGGATGACCTGCGTAATCGACGACGCGGGGAGCCAGATCACCCCGAGTTTCGATTGAAAGTGGGGGAAAGTGGGGTAATGTGGAGCGCGCACAAGAGGAAGGGCATACATCCGAGGTGATCGTGCTCCCCGTACCACGGGGTTGATCCGGGAGGTAGCGAGTTGTTTCTCGGTACCTATACACCTCGGTTGGATGACAAGGGGCGACTGACGTTGCCTGCGAAGTTTCGAGACGATCTGGCGGGAGGGTTGATGGTCACGAAGGGTCAGGACCACAGCCTTGCCGTATATCCCAAGGAAGAGTTCACCGCTCTCGCACGGCGAGCCGCGGCGGCATCTCGAAGCAATCCGCAGGCGCGCGCGTTCGTCCGGGCGCTCGCGGCCGGTACGGATGAACAGCGTCCGGACGCTCAGGGCCGGATCGTGTTGTCGGCCGATCATCGTCGCTACGCGAACCTTTCGCGGGATTGCGTGGTGATCGGATCGGTCGACTTCCTCGAGATATGGGATAAGCAGGCGTGGGAGTCCTACCTCGCCGAGCACGAGGAGGACTACGCGCAAGCGAGAGATGAGTCGCTGGGCGGAATCTTCTAGCCCTGAGCGAACGAGTGCCACGCGGCCTCTGCCCGGACGCGCGGACCCTGACGTACTTCCCCGACGCCAGGTGCCGAGGCTCCGGTCAGAGACCCCGCGGCATTCGTATTTCGAAAGTAGCTGTGTAACAAGGCGACCCCGCAGCGAGTGATCCCACTGACACGGCTCGATGCGCGACGACGCGAGGCAGGATTCCGGGAGGTCGAGGTGAACCGTGAACAGGACGGTCCTCGCCATGTTCCGGTTCTGCTCCAGCGGGCCGACGCGCTGCTCGGTCCGGCACTCGCCGAACCCGGCGCGATATATGTCGACGCCACATTGGGTTTGGGTGGACACGCCGAACACTTCCTACGCACCTATCCGAATATCCACCTCGTCGGACTCGATCGCGATACCCATGCGCTGGCATTGGCCGGTGAGCGATTGGCGCCGTTCGCGGACCGAATCACTCTGGTGCACATCCGATATGACGGAATCGCGGCCGCGCTGAAGCAGGCCGGATTGCCGACCACCGGATCGGTGAGCGCCATCCTGATGGATCTCGGCGTGTCCTCGATGCAACTCGACGAGGCCGAGCGCGGCTTCGCCTACTCCGTCGACGCGCCACTGGATATGCGGATGGATCCGACCACCGGCATCACCGCCGCCGATGTGCTCAACACCTATAGCCACGGTGATCTGGCGCGCGTGCTGAAAACCTATGGTGAGGAACGCTTCGCGGGCAAGATCGCATCCGAGGTGCTGCGCCGTCGGCAGCAGAAGCCGTTTCGCACGAGTGCCGAATTGGTCGAATTGCTTTATGCCACCATCCCGGCCGCCACCAGGCGGACGGGCGGGCATCCGGCCAAGCGAACCTTCCAGGCGCTACGGGTGGAGGTGAACGGTGAGCTCGACTCGCTGCGTGCCGCTCTGCCCGCCGCTCTGGACTCGCTGCGGGTCGGCGGCCGGATCGTGATCATGTCGTATCAGTCGCTCGAGGATCGGGTGGTCAAACAGGAGTTGGCGCCGCGCACGACATCGCGGACACCGGTCGACCTGCCGGTCGAATTGCCCGGTATGGGACCGGAATTCAAGTTGCTGACCCGGGGCGCCGAGAAGGCTACCGAACAAGAGATCGAAGAGAACCCGAGGGCGGCACCCGTGCGAATGCGCGCGGCGGAGAGAATCCAGGAGGGGACAGCATGAGTGTGCGCACGCGTACCGTCGAGGCGCCGGGCCGGATCGCACGCCGGGTTCAGGCCGCCGAGCGGGTGAAATCGGGTGCCGCACAACGGGCCTACGCCAAGCGTCGGATGCGGGCCGAGCAGTCGGGGGACCAGCACGATCTGCCGAAGCAACGCGCATCGGCGATGGCTTCGCGAATTCCGTTCGTGGCGGCCATCATTGCGCTGCTCGGCTGCGGTCTCGCACTCACTCTGCTGCTCACCACCCGTTCGGCGGAGGACAGCTATCAGCTCGGCGATGCCAGGGCGACCAACCGCAAGCTGGCCGACGAACGCGCGGCGCTGCAGCGCGAGGTCGAGGCCGCCGACTCCGCGCCCGAACTCGCCGCCAGGGCCCGCGAACTCGGAATGATCCCGGCCAAGGATCCGGCCCGGCTGGTGATCGGACCGGATGGCGGGGTAACGGTGATCGGCAAGCCGACGCCTGCGCAGGGCGCGCCGGTGCCGCCGCTGAACAGCTCGCCTGCCATGCCGACCGTCCCGCCGACGGGCAATGCCCAGGCCCGCGGTGAACGATTGGTTCCGGTGACGACCTCGCCGACCGCACCGCCCACCCAGCCGAATACCGGCCAGCCCGCGAACACCGTTGCGGGACAGGCGAGTTCGACGCCCAGCCCGACACCGGTGAGCCCGGCGCCGAGTCCGGTCGCGCAGACTCCGGTGGAGACACCACAACCGGAAACTCCGCAGCCCATGCCTGCGCAAGCTCGAGCGCCGCAGTCCGAGACACCCCAATCAGCGCCCACCCCTGACGAGGGCGCCCGATGAGCATGCGGCAGACCAGGCCCGCGTCGCGTCAGCGCCGCGGGCCGTCGGCATCCAAGGCGGGCTCCACCAGAGCCTCCGGGACATCGAGGACGGCAACCGCATCCAGATCGCGGACGGCCGCCCCGGATCGTCCGCTGCGCCTGCGTCTCGGTGTCGGCCGGGTGATCATGCTGATCGCACTGGCGGTCGTCGCGCTGCAATTGCTGTGGGTGCAGAGCATTTCCGCGCCCAGCCTGTCCGCACAGGCGGCCAGCCAGCGCACCACCCACGAGCCCGAGTACGCCACCCGTGGGCCGATCACCGATCGCAACGGGAAGTCCCTCGCGATCACGCTGAGCGCGCAGGCGCTGACCTTCCAGCCGGTGGTCGTGCGCAAACAACTCGCCGATGCGAAGGAGAAGTCGGCCAAGGCTCCGGATCCCGATGAGCGGCTCAAAGCGATCGCCAAGGCCATCCACGACAAGATCGGCAAGGACGCACCCGCAGAATCGGCACTGTTGGACAAGCTGAAGAGCGATACAGAGTTCGTCTATCTCGCCCGCAATGTCGATCCGCGCATAGCCTCCGATATCAAGGTGCAATTTCCAGAGGTCGGCGCCGAGCGCCAGGATGTGCGCGATTATCCGGGCGGCTCGCTGGCAGCCAATGTGCTCGGCACCACCGGCTGGGACGGACACGGCCAGATGGGCCTCGAATCGTCGCTGGACTCGCTGCTGGCGGGTACCGACGGCTCGCAGACCTACGACCGCGGCTCCGACGGTGCGGTCATTCCGGGCAGCTGGCGCGATAAGCAGCCCGCGGTGAACGGCTACTCGGTCCAACTGACCCTGGACTCGGATCTGCAGTACTACGCGCAGCAGCAGGTGCAGCAGGCCAAGGAGATGTCCGGCGCGAACGCGGCCTCCGCCGTCGTGCTGGATGCTAAAACCGGCCAGGTGCTGGCGATGTCGAATGACAACACCTTCAACCCGGCGCTGGGACCGCAGCATTGGGGCAATGCCGAGATGCAGAACCCCTCGGTGCAGGATCCTTTCGAACCCGGTTCGGTCAACAAGATCGTGACCGCGGCCGCGGCCATCGAATACGGCTTGACCAATCCCGACGAGGTGCTGCAGGTGCCCGGCGAGATCCGGATGTCCGGGGTCACCGTGCACGACGCCTGGGAGCACAGCACTTTGCCGTACACCACCACCGGCATCTTCGGTAAGTCCTCCAATGTCGGCACGCTGATGCTGGCGCAGCGGGTCGGCGAGGACCGGTTCGCGGATATGGTCAACCGCTTCGGCCTCGGCCAGCGCACCGGTGTCGGTCTGCCCGGCGAAAGCCCGGGCCAGGTACCTGCCCGCGACCAGTGGTCCGGCGGTACCTTCGCGAACCTGCCCATCGGACAGGGCCTTTCGATGACGACCCTGCAGATGACCGGGATGTACCAGGCTATTGCCAATGGCGGCGTGCGGATTCCGCCGCGCATCGTCAAGTCCGAGACCGCACCGGACGGTACCCGCACCGAGGAGCCGCAGCCCGACGGCGTGCGCGTGGTGAGCGAACAGACCGCGGCCACGCTGCGCACCATGTTCCAGGCGGTCGTGCAGCGCGATCCGATGGGTGTGCAGATGGGGACCGGTGGGTCCGCGGCGATCGATGGCTATCAGGTCGCGGGCAAGACCGGCACCGCGCAGAAGGTCGACCCGAGCTGCCGCTGCTATTCGACCTCGTCGTTCTACATCACCTTCGCCGGTATGGCCCCCGCGGACAACCCGCGCTATGTCATCGGCCTGATGCTCGACGCGCCGATTCGCAGCTCCGACGGCAGCGGTGGCGGGTCGGTGGCGCCGCTGTTCCACAACATCGCCTCCTGGGCGCTGCAGCGCGACCGGATCCCCCCTTCACCCGAGCCATCGCGACGGTTCGTTCTGCAGGCTTCATAAGATTGGAGCCGCGTTGCCCGGCCGTGAGCCGACGTCGGTAACCTGACTCGACGTCCCCGCCTTTCCTATAGATCCACCCAGTCCCGTCCATGCCGATTCCCGAGAGGAGCCCTGTGCCCGCGCAGTCCAGCCAGCACGTGCTCCGGCCGACCCATCCGCGGTCGACGTCGTTGTCCACCGTACTGGCCATGACCGGTGCCGGCTCGTCGCGAGCCGACCTCGCGCAGATCCAGGTCACCGGCATCGAGCAGCGCTCGCATGCGGTGCAGCCGGGTGATCTGTTCGCCGCACTGCCGGGCGCGCAGGCGCACGGCGCACGTTTCGCGCGCGATGCCGTCGAACGGGGCGCGGTCGCGGTCTTCACCGACCCCGCGGGCGCCGAACTGGCCGGTGAGCTCGGCGTACCGGTGCTGGTGCGCGAGCAGCCCAGGTCGGTGCTCGGCGAGCTTTCGGCCGCGCTCTACGGCAATCCGTCCGAGCGGCTGCGCATCGTCGGCATTACCGGCACCTCGGGCAAGACGACCACTGCGTATCTGGTGGAGGCCGGGCTGGCCGCCGGCGGTCTGTCCACGGCGCTGATCGGCACCATCGAGACCAGGATCGGCGGTCGCCGGGTGCCGAGCGCATTGACCACGCCCGAGGCGCCGCAGCTGCACGCCATGTTCGCGCTGATGGTCGAGCAGGGTGTGGATGCGGTCGTGATGGAGGTTTCCAGCCACGCGCTGGCGCTGGGCCGGGTTGACGGCGTGCGCTTCGCGGTGGGCGCGTTCACCAATCTCTCCCAGGACCACTTGGACTTCCACGCCGACTTCGAGGATTACTTCGCCGCCAAGCGCAGGCTTTTCGAACCGGAGTCGCCGGTCGCCGCGCGCACCTCGGTCATCTGCGTCGATGACGAATGGGGGCGGCGCCTCGCCGCCGATCTCACGGATCCGATCACCGTATCCACCACCGGTTCCGGTACATGGCAGCTCACTGGCGAGGTATCCGCGCACGGCGGCGAGCAGGAATTCACCGCCGCCGGACCAGGGGCGAATGTCGATGTGCGCCTGCGGCTTCCGGGCCGCTACAACGTCGCCAATGGACTGCTCGCGGTCGCGGTGTGCACCGCTGCTGGAGTGGAGTCCGCCGTCGCCGCGCCCGCACTGGCCACTGTCGACGTGCCGGGCCGGATGCAGCGGGTCGAGCGCGGACAGGACTTCCTTGCGATCGTCGACTACGCACACAAGCCCGCCGCGGTGGAGTCGGTGATCGCCACGCTGCGCGGTCATCTGGCGGCCGATACCGGTGGTCGGCTGGCCGTGGTGGTCGGCGCGGGCGGGGACCGGGACGCGGGTAAGCGCCCGCTGATGGGTGCGGCCGGTGCGCGCGGTGCCGATCTGCTGATCATCACCGACGACAATCCGCGCAGCGAGGATCCGGCCGCGATCCGCGCCGCGCTGCGCCGAGGCGCGCTGGCGGTCCCGGAGGCCGAACGCGGTGAAGTACGTGAAATCGGGGACCGGGCCGCGGCCATCGCCGCCGCCGTCGACTGGGCCCGTCCCGGTGACGTGGTGCTGGTGGCAGGTAAGGGACATGAGGCAGGGCAGGAGATCAAGGGCGTGAAGCATCCGTTCGACGACCGCGAGGTGCTCGCGGCGGCGTTGGAGCGACGGGAGCGGGGCCCGCAGGACCACAACACCGCCGCGGGAGCGACGGGCCCGGAGGCGGTAGCGAAGCGTGACCACGCAGGGCCCCGCGAGCGCGGCCGATCCGATACTGAGCAGAGTCCGCAGGGGTCGGACGCGGAGGACTTGACGGTTTCATGATCGAAATGACGCTGCGGGAGATCGCGGAGGTCGTCGGCGGCACGCTGCACGACGCCCCCGACCCGGAGGTGACGGTAACGGGTTCGGTCGAATTCGATTCGCGCCGAATCGGTTCCGGGGATCTTTTCCTGGCCCTGCCCGGCGAGCAGGCCGACGGCCACGACTATGCGAAGGCCGCCGTCGACGCCGGTGCGGTCGCGGTGCTCGCGGCCCGTCCGGTGGGCGTGCCCGCGATCGTGGTGGCTCCAAGTCCGGGTACCGTGCCCGCGAAATCCGTTGCGCTGGCCGGTGATTCGGACGGGTCGGGAGCCGCGGTGCTGGTCGCGCTCGCTACGCTCGCCCGGGTGAGCGTCGAACGTCTTTCCGCGGCAGGCGGACTCACCGTGGTCGGGGTGACCGGCTCCTCGGGCAAGACCTCGACCAAGGATCTGCTCGCGGCCGTGCTCACGCCGCTGGGTCCGGTCGTCGCGCCGCCTGGATCGTTCAACAACGAACTCGGCCATCCGTGGACCGCACTGCGCGCCGATGCCGACACCCGCTTCCTGGTACTGGAACTGTCCGCGCGGGGTCCCGGCCATATCGCCGCGCTCGCGCAGGTCGCGCCGCCGAAGATCGGTGTCGTGCTCAATGTGGGCACCGCCCATCTCGGTGAATTCGGCAGTCGCGAGGCGATCGCGCAGACCAAGGGCGAACTCGTCGAGGCATTGCCGTCGACGGGTCTGGCCGTACTCAATGCCGACGATCCGCAGGTGGCCGCGATGGCCGTACGCACGCAGGCCCGCGTGGTGACGGTCGGCCAAGCGGGCAATGCCGAAATCCGCGCCACTGATGTACATCTCGATGCCGAGGCACGCGCGGGCTTCACGCTGCACACGAGTAAGGGCAGCATCCCGGTGCGGCTCGCCGTGCACGGCGAACACCAGGTCGGCAATGCGCTGTCCGCCGCCGCCGTCGCACTCGAATGCGGTGCGGACCTCGAAACCGTCGCGCAGGCACTCGGCGGCGCACATGCCGCATCGGCCCGCCGTATGGATGTGCGGACCACCGCCGACGGCATCACCATCGTCAACGACTCCTACAACGCCAATCCGGATTCGGTGCGCGCCGCGCTCAAGGCGTTGGTGACCATGTCGCGTGCGGGCGACACCCCGCGCCGCAGCTGGGCCGTACTCGGCGAAATGGGTGAACTCGGCGAGGAATCCGTCATCGAACACGACCGGATCGGCCGCCTCGCGGTGCGTCTGGATGTCTCCCGGCTGATCGTGGTCGGCACCGGAAGGCCATCCCACGCGATGCACCAGGGTGCGGTAATGGAAGGCTCGTGGGGCGAGGAGTCGATCCTCGTGCCCGATATCGGCGCGGCCATCGCGCTGCTCGACAACGAGGTCGAACCGGGCGATGTGGTGCTGGTCAAGGCGTCCAAGGCGGTCGGGCTGTGGGCGGTCGCCGAACATTTGACCAGCGCGGAACGTGCGGGAATTAGTCGGGTAGCACGGAGGCGCGAGGCGTGAGCGAGCGAAGCGAGCGAACCAAAGGCACAGCGGCCATCGGCCGAACGACGGAGCCGAGCGTCAGCGAGGCTCAGTCGTGAGTGAGCGGAGCGAGCGAACCATGGGCACAGCGGCATTCTGCCGAACGACTGAGCCGAGCGTCAGCGAGGCTCAGTCGTGAGGCAGATTCTGTTCGCGGCTGGGATCGCACTTGCGGTCTCCATCCTGCTGACGCCGCTGTTGATACGGATCTTCGCCAGACAGGGCTTCGGGCAGGAGATCCGGGTCGACGGTCCGGCCAGTCATCAGGCCAAGCGCGGCACCCCGACCATGGGCGGTGTGGCAATTCTGGTCGGCATGTGGGCCGGCTACCTCGGCTCACATCTGATCGGCATCGGCTACGACGCCGACGGACCTTCCGCCTCGGGCATTCTGGTGCTCGGACTGACCACCGCACTCGGTGTGGTCGGCTTCCTCGACGACTTCATCAAGCTGCGCAAGCAGCGCAATCTCGGTCTGTCGGCCGCGGGTAAGTACGTCGGTCAGCTCAGCGCCGCGGTGCTGTTCGGCATCCTCGCCTTGCAGTTCCGTGGCGGCAACGGGTTGACTCCGGCGAGCAAACATCTGTCCTATGTCCGCGATATCCCCACGGTGTCGATGGGCGTGATCATCTTCCTGTGCTGGGTCTGTCTGCTGGTCGTGGCCTGGTCGAATGCGGTGAACCTGACCGACGGCCTGGACGGCTTGGCCGCGGGTTCGATGAGCCTGGTGCTCGGCGCCTACGTGATCATCACGTTCTGGCAGTACCGCAATGCCTGCGCGACGATCCCGGAGGCGGGCTGCTACAACGTGCGCGATCCGCTGGACCTGGCATTGGTCTGCGCCTCGGCGGCCGCCGCGTGTGTCGGCTTCCTGTGGTGGAATGCCGCGCCCGCCAAGATCTTCATGGGCGATACCGGTTCGCTGGCCCTGGGTGGCATGCTCGCCGGCCTGTCCATCACGACCCGCACCGAACTGCTGATGGTCGTGATCGGTGCGCTGTTCGTCGCGGAAACCGCCTCGGTGGTGCTTCAGGTCGCGGTGTACCGCACAACCCGCAACCGGCTATTCAAGATGGCGCCGTTCCATCATCACTTCGAACTCAGCAAGTGGGCCGAGACTACGGTGATCATTCGGTTCTGGCTGCTGGCGGCGATGGCGTCGGCGGTCGGACTCGGCCTGTTCTACAGCGAATATCTCTCAGCGGTCGGGTGAAGTAGCGATGGTCGAACATTCTCCGCGGGCCCTGCGAACACCGGGGCCTATGCTCGAATTCCTGCGTGGCCGTGACGTTCTGGTGGCCGGATGGGGCGTCTCGGGCCGCTCGTTGATCGAGCCGCTGCGCGATATCGGCGCGCGTCCGGTTGTCACCGACGGCGGTGCCGCCGCATTGGCCGAGGCGGCAGGGCTTGGTCTGGACATCGCGACCTGCACCGAACTGGAAGCCGCGGACTGGAGCCGCTTCGCACTGGTCATCACCAGCCCGGGCTGGCGGCCGGATTCGCCGGTGCTCGCCGCCGCGGTGACCGAGGGCACCCCGGTCTGGGGCGATGTCGAATTCGCCTGGTGGGTCGACCAGGCCAGGATCTACGGTCCGGTCCGCAAATGGCTGGTGGTGACCGGTACCAACGGCAAGACCACCACCACCTCGATGGTGCATTCGATCCTGCGCGCGGCCGGTATCGCCAGTGTCGCCTGCGGCAATATCGGACTGCCGATCCTGGATGCGCTGCGCCGCAATCCCGGTCCGCAGGTGCTGGCGGTCGAGCTGTCCTCGTTCCAATTGCATTGGGCGCCTTCGGTGCGGCCCGAGGCCGGTGTGGTGCTGAATGTGGCCGAGGATCACCTGGATTGGCACGGCGGCCTCGATGCCTACGCCGCCGCCAAGTCCAGGGCGCTCTACGGCCGAGTCGGTGTCGTCGGACTCGACGATCCGGTGGCCGCCTCGCTGGCCCGGCGCAGTAAAGCGCGCCGGACGGTCGGCTTCCGGATCGGTGTACCCGCCGACGGCGAACTCGGTGTCGTGGACGGCAAACTGCTCGACCGCGCCTTCACCAAGGCCGCCATCTTGGCCGAGGTCGGCGATATCAGCCCCAAGGGACCCGCCGGTGTCGCCGACGCACTCGCCGCCGCCGCGCTGACCAGGGCCATCGATGTGGCACCGCAATTCGTGCGGGAAGGCCTCATCGAGCACAAGGTCGGTCCGCACCGGGCCGCCTTCGTGCGCGAGGTGTCCGGTGTCGAATTCATCGATGACTCCAAGGCCACCAATCCGCATGCCGCTCGCTCATCGATTCTCGGTCACCCGCAGGTGGTTTGGATCGCAGGCGGGCAGTTGAAGGGTGCGTCGGTCGAGGATCTGGTCGATGAGATCGCCGATCGCCTCGTCGCCGCCGTGCTGATCGGGGCCGACGCGCCGGTGATCGCGGCCGCATTGGCGCGACACGCGCCCGAGGTCCCGGTTGTCGAGGTCCGCGCGCGAGACCATGCAGGAATGGGTGACGCTGCGATAGATGGGGCTGCGAGCGCCGACGCCGTGATGGCGCAGGCCGTGCGCGCCGCGGCCGGGTTCGCCCGCCCCGGGGACACCGTACTGCTGGCTCCGGCCGCGGCATCCTTGGACATGTTCGCCGACTACACCCACCGCGGGCGCAGTTTCGCCGCGGCGGTGGCCGCGCTGGAAGACGGTGACATCGGGCGGCATCTATGACCGAGACGACCCGGCGGAATCGGCTGGCGGCCACCAAATTCGGCGCCTGGCTGGCGCGCCCGCTCGCGTCGTTCCATCTCGTCGTCACGATCGCGACACTGCTGACGGTGCTCGGTCTGGTCATGGTGTTGTCGGCATCGAGCGTCGAGGCGTATGTCGACGGCGGGTCGGCGTATTCGCTGTTCATCCAGCAGGCCATGTTCGCCGCGATCGGCGCGGTGCTGTTCTATCTGGCACTGCGGATTTCGTTGCGCCGACTGCGGCAATGGTCGTTTCCGCTGTTCGCGATCTCGGTGCTGGCGCTGTTGCTGGTGCTGATTCCCGGCATCGGCTCCGAGGTGCAGGGCGCGCGGCGCTGGTTCTTCCTCGGGCCGGTCTCGGTGCAGCCATCGGAGATCGTGAAGGTGACGCTGGTGGTGTGGGGTGCGCATCTGCTCGCCTCGCGCCGCTCGGAACAGGCCGGCTTGAAGGACATTCTGGTGCCGCTGGTGCCTGCCGGTCTGCTGGTGTGTCTGCTCGTCGTGCTCGAGCCGAACCTGTCGACCACCATCGCGCTGGGCATCGTGCTCGCCGCACTGCTGTGGTTCGGCGGACTGCCGGTGCGGCTGTTCGTCACCATCGCGATTTCGGGCATGATCGCCGCGGGCATCCTCGCGCTGTCCGCCGGTTATCGCTCGGACCGGATGCGCGCCTTCTTCAATCCGGGCGACGATCCGCAGGGCATCAATTACCAAGCGCGCCAGGCGCTGTACTCGCTGGCCGACGGCGGGATCTGGGGTCGCGGCCTCGGCCAGAGCCGCGCCAAATGGCAGTACCTGCCGAACGCGCACAACGACTTCATCTTCGCCATCATCGGCGAGGAACTCGGATTCCTCGGCTGCGCACTGGTTCTGGGCCTGTTCGCACTGTTCGTCTATACCGGCCTGCGCATCGCGAGCCGTTCGGTCGATCCGTTCCTGCGGCTGCTCACCGCGACCGCGACAACCTGGATCACCGGCCAGGCGCTGATCAACATCGGCTACGTGGTCAACCTGCTCCCGGTGACCGGTCTGCAGCTGCCGCTGGTTTCGGCGGGCGGTTCGTCGCTGGCGATCACCCTGTTCATGTTCGGCATCATCGCCAATGCGGCCCGGCACGAGCCCGAGGCGATTTCGGCGCTGCAGGCCGGACAGGACGGCAGATTCAGCCGACTGCTGCGATTGCCCAAGCCGGAGGTGTACTCACCGGCGAAGGCGGACGCGGCACGTGCGCGCTCGGCCGCGGCCAAGGCCAAGGCGGCCGAACAGCGGGCGCGGGCCGAACGGGCCAAGGCCGACCGGGCGCGGGCCGCACTGCCGCAGGGGCGGCGCGGCCAGTCCGAATCCGGTCGACGCCGCGCGCCGGAGAGCCGGGGAACGAGTTCGCTGCGGGCGACCAGGGCATGGGAGCCGAGCTATCCGATAAACCATGCGAGAGATCGGGGAAGATCCAGGTGAGTGCGGAGCGACCCCGCAAACCACTGTCGGTGATCGTCGCGGGCGGTGGTACCGCGGGACATATCGAGCCCGCGCTGGCCGTCGCCGACGCGCTGCGGCGACTCGACGATTCGATCCGGGTCACCGCGCTCGGCACCGAACGCGGACTCGAGACCAAACTGGTGCCCGAACGCGGCTATCCGCTGGAGTTGATCCCGCCGGTGCCGTTGCCGCGCAAGCCGAGCGCGGATCTGCTGCGGCTGCCCGGCCGCGTCCGCGCCTCGGTGGCCAAGACCAGGGCGGTCATCGATGCGGTCGAGGCCGATGTGATCGTCGGCTTCGGCGGCTATGTCGCACTGCCCGCCTATCTCGCCGCGGGCCGTGGCGCGCTCGGCCGCAGGCGCGCGGTACCGGTGGTGGTGCACGAGGCGAATGCCAAGGCTGGGATCGCCAACAAGGTCGGCGCCAGGCGCGCGGCCAGAGTGCTTGCCGCCGTGCCCGATTCGGGTCTGGCCAAGGCCGAGGTCATCGGCATTCCGGTGCGCGGGTCCATTACCTCGCTGGATCGGGCCGCACTGCAGGCCGAGGCCCGTGCGCATTTCGGCCTGCCCGCCGAGGGGCCGGTCCTGCTCGTCTTCGGTGGCTCGCAGGGTGCGGTCTCGTTGAACAAGGCGATCTCCGGCGCGGCGCCACAGCTGGCCGCGGCGGGCGTCTCGGTGCTGCACGCGCACGGACCCAAGAACACCCTCGAGGTCGCGGAATCGGATGAGGGTGGGGGGCGGTATATCGCCGTGCCGTATCTTTCCCGGATGGACCTGGCCTATGCCGCCGCCGACGCGGTCGTCTGCCGCTCCGGCGCGATGACCGTCGCCGAGGTGTCTGCGGTCGGTCTGCCCGCGTTCTATGTACCGCTGCCGCACGGCAACGGTGAGCAGGAACTCAATGCCAGGCCGATCGTCCGCCAGGGGGGTGGCAGAATCGTCCCCGATGCCGAGCTGACCCCGAAATACGTGATCGACGAGGTGATACCTTTGCTGACCGACCACGCACGGCTGATCGAGATGAGCCTGTCCGCCGCAGGCGCCGGACACCGCGACGCCGCCGACGAGCTGGCGCGCATTGTCGTCGAGGTGAGCGGCCGGTGACCGCGGGAGCCGATGCCACCGAATCCGGGGCGGTCGAATCCGGCGCCGACGAGAAGCGCTCGGCCCTGCCGCCCGAATTGGCGCGCGTGCATATGGTCGGTATCGGCGGGGCTGGCATGTCCGGCATCGCCCGCATCCTGCTCTCGCGCGGTGGCTCGGTCTCCGGCTCGGATGCCAAGGAGAGCCGCGGTGTGCTCGCGCTGCGGGCCCGGGGCGCGCAGGTGCGCATCGGTCACGATGCCAGCGCCCTCGATCTGCTGCCCGGTGGCCCGACCGCGGTGGTCACCACCTATGCGGCCATCCCGAAGACCAATCCCGAACTGGTCGAGGCGAATCGGCGCGATATTCCGGTGCTGTTGCGTCCGGCCGTACTCGCCTCGCTGATGCAGGGACATCGCACGCTGCTGGTCTCCGGCACGCACGGTAAGACCTCGACCACGTCGATGCTGATCGTGTCGTTGCAGCACTGCGGATTCGATCCGTCCTTCGCGGTCGGCGGTGAACTCAACGAGGCGGGCACCAATGCCCACCACGGCACCGGCGAGATCTTCGTCGCCGAGGCCGACGAGAGCGACGGCTCGCTGCTGCAATACGACCCGGATGTCGCCGTGGTCACCAATATCGAATCCGATCACCTGGACTTCTTCGGCACCGATGAGGCCTATGTCCAGGTCTTCGATGATTTCGCCGACCGTCTCGGCCCCGGCGGGCTGCTGGTGGTGTGTCTGGACGATCCCGGTTCGCGGGCGCTGGCCGAGCGGGTCGGTGCGCGATTGGCGGAGAAGAACGTTCGGGTGCTCGGCTACGGGTCGGGTGAGCTGTCCGACGCGCCGGTGCCGGTTGGCGTGCGGCTGCACAGTTGGGAGCCGCGCGATGTCGGCGGCCTGGCCCAGTTCCAACTCGCCGATGAGGCCGCGCCGCGCACCCTGCGACTCGCGGTGCCCGGTCGGCATATGGCGCTCAACGCATTGGCCGCGCTGCTCGCCGCACGCGCCGCCGGTGCGGATATGGACGAAATCATCCAGGGGCTGGAGGGTTTCGGCGGTGTGCACCGCCGGTTCCAGTTCGTGGGCCGGGAAAACGGGGTGCGCGTTTTCGATGATTACGCCCACCACCCGACCGAGGTGCGCGCGGTACTCGGCGCGGCCGCGGAGCTGGTGCAGCAGGAGGCCCGCGACGGTGCGCGGTCTCGACAGGGCCGGGTCATCGTGGTGTTCCAACCGCACCTCTACAGCCGCACCGCCACCTTCGCCCAGGATTTCGGCGCGGCGCTGAGCCTCGCCGACGAGGTTGTCGTGCTCGATGTTTTCGGTGCGCGGGAGAAGCCGCTGCCCGGCGTCAACGGCGCACTCGTCGCCCAAGCCGTCACCAAACCCGTGCACTACCAGCCGGATATGTCGCGGGTCGGTCGTCAGGTCGCGGGTCTGGCACTGCCCGGCGATGTGGTGATCACCATGGGTGCGGGCGATGTGACGATGCTCGGCAGCCAGATTCTCGATGGGCTGCGAGCTCGTCCGCAATACGGGCGGTGACCCGCGATGCGAACCGCGGGTGACTGGTTCGACCGAGCACACCGGGGTCGCCTGCGCCTGTGGAGTTTGCTCGGCGTGTGCGTCCTTACCGTTGTCGTTGTACTGGCCTGGTTCACCCCGGTGCTTTCGGCGAGCACGGTCGAGATCGACGGTTTGGTCGCGGTGCCCGAGGAACAGGTGCGCGACAAACTCGAGATCCCATCCGGCCGCTCGATGTTGCGCATCGACACCGATGCGATGGCCCGGCGGGTGGCTGGCATTCCGAAAGTCCGCACCGCACGGGTGCAACGTGTATTTCCGTCCACCGTCAAGGTGACGGTGGTGGAGCGCACGCCAGTACTGTTCTGGGACAGTCCGCAAGGCGCGCATCTGCTGGATGCGGAGGGTGTCGAGTTCGCGATCGAAGAGGCGCCCATCGGCGTTCCGAAGCTCACCACCGAAGATCCCGGCGGCGATGATCCGGTCACCCGGGCCGCGGCCTCGGTTCTGTCGGTACTGCCCGCGGCGCTGGTCGTGCAGGTGGACGAGGTTGTCGCGCGGTCGATTTCGGATATTTCGCTGAACCTGGGCGACGGCCGCACGGTACTGTGGGGAGGAACTAATGACGCGGAACGCAAGGCGGCCGTGGTGATGCCGCTGTTGACCCGCGATGGAACGGTGTTCGATGTTTCGAGTCCGAATCTGGTCACGGTAAAGTGATCGATACCCATTGTGCCCAGGGGTTTTTCGATGGAACTGTGACCGCAGTGGGAACAGCCCAGCGAGACCGTGGGTTCGGGGGCAACCGTTCACGATACGACGTGTTGCGCGGCGAGACGAGAGGGATCACACAAGATTCTGTCAGTCGTTTCGGCGCGCCTGCGCGTCTATCGCGGCGGCTGCGAATAGCGTTCCGCAGCAGTCGGATACTTGACATAACGCTAACCCTGTGGTTGAGGTTTAGGGTTTGCCCAGACTGACACAGGCCGAATGTCGAGAACCCGAAAACGACAGACTTTAGATCGAAGGAAGGCGAGAGCCCATGACGCCCCCGCACAACTACCTTGCTGTGATCAAGGTCGTCGGCATCGGTGGCGGCGGCGTGAATGCCGTCAACCGGATGATCGAACAGGGACTCAAGGGAGTCGAGTTCATCGCGGTCAACACCGACGCGCAGGCGCTGCTGATGAGCGATGCCGACGTCAAGCTCGACGTCGGCCGTGAGCTCACGCGCGGTCTCGGCGCCGGTGCCGACCCTGAGGTCGGTCGCAAGGCCGCCGAGGATCACAAGGACGAGATCGAAGAGGTGCTCAAGGGCGCCGACATGGTCTTCGTCACCGCGGGTGAGGGCGGCGGTACCGGTACCGGTGGCGCACCCGTCGTCGCGAGCATCGCGCGCAAACTCGGCGCGCTCACCATAGGTGTGGTCACCAGGCCGTTCTCCTTCGAGGGCAAGCGCCGTGGCAACCAGGCCGAGGTGGGCATCAACCTGCTGCGCGAATCCTGCGACACGCTCATCGTCATCCCGAACGATCGGCTGCTGCAACTCGGCGATGCGGCGGTCAGCCTGATGGACGCCTTCCGCTCCGCCGATGAGGTGCTGCTCAACGGTGTGCAGGGCATTACCGACCTGATCACCACACCGGGTCTGATCAACGTCGACTTCGCCGACGTGAAAAGCGTGATGTCCGGCGCGGGCAGCGCTTTGATGGGTATCGGCTCGGCGCGCGGCGAGGGCCGTTCGGTCAAGGCCGCAGAATCGGCGATCAATTCGCCGCTGCTCGAGGCCTCGATGGATGGTGCGCACGGCGTACTGCTCTCGATCGCGGGCGGTTCGGATCTGGGTCTGTTCGAGATCAACGAGGCGGCCTCGCTGGTTCAGGAGGCCGCGCATATCGAGGCGAACATCATCTTCGGTACCGTCATCGACGATTCGCTCGGCGATGAGGTTCGCGTCACGGTGATCGCGGCCGGTTTCGACGGCGGCGGTCCGGCGAGGCGCACCTTCGAGGCGGGTCGCAGCGCGATCGGATCGGGTCGGGCCGGTGAGATCGGCCAGACCAGCCGGGCCAGCGAGATCGCCGCCGCTTCGCGTACCGAACCTGCTTCCGCCGCAGGTCAAACCAGCTCTACTCGGGGTGCGGTGCCCAGCTATCGGGATTCCGAGCGGGCGCGCACGCTGGCCGAGCCGACGGCAACGCACACTACGCGCTCGCATATCGAGCCGCCGGATTCCGATGACGACGACGATGTCGACGTGCCTTCGTTCATGCGTCGGTAGGAAGGCCCAACCCTCCGAGCACTACTAGGCTCGGAGGTATGACAGCGCCGACATTGACCGTTCGACGAGTGACGACCACTAGAGCGGGCGGTTTCTCGGCGCCGCCATACGATTCGTTCAATCTCGGGGATCACGTGGGGGACGACCCGGCGACCGTTCAGCGGAACCGGGACCGGCTGGCCGAGGGTATCGGCCTGACACCGGATCGGCTCGTGTGGATGGAACAGATCCACGGGCGCAATGTCGAAATCATCGATGGGCCATCGGATGCGCCGGTGCCCGCCACCGACGCACTGGTGACAACCGTGCCGGGGCTGGCACTGGTGGTGCTCACCGCGGACTGCGTACCGATCCTGCTATCCGATGACGAAGCAGGGGTGATCGCGGCCGTGCACGCCGGGCGAATCGGTGCGCGCATCGGCATCGTGCCGAGGGTCTTGGACGCGATGGTTTCGGCCGGCGCCCGCATCGAACGGATCGGAGCCTTCCTGGGTCCGGCCGCATCGGGTCGTCAATACGAGGTGCCCGCCGCGATGCGAGCCGATGTCGAGGCGCATCTGCCCGGCAGTGCGACAACCACCGTGCGCGGCACACCCGGACTCGACCTGCACGCCGGAATCAGGAGGCAGCTCACCGAAGCCGGAATCGGCGGGGTAGCCGTCGATCCGCGCTGCACGATCGAGGACAAGACGCTGTTCAGTCATCGCCGCGGCGCACCGACCGGGCGCATGGCCGGTGTCATCTGGATACAGGCCGACGCATGAGTACGGAATCGATTGCGGCCGAGGCCATGGACGGCCGGACCGCCGAACTCGCGGCGAATCTCGCCGATCTGAACAAGCGAATCGGTGCGGCTTGTCATGCGGCCGGGCGTGATCCGGACTCGGTGCGCCTGCTGCCCGTGACGAAGTTCTTCCCGGCCGCCGATATCGCCATCCTGCATCGCTTGGGCTGCAGGGAATTCGGCGAGTCCAGGGAGCAGGAGGCGACCGCGAAGGTCGCCGAACTGGCCGACCTCGCGGATGTGCGCTGGCACATGATCGGTCGGCTGCAGCGCAACAAGGCTCGGATCGTCGCGCGCTGGGCACATGTGGTGCACTCGGTCGACAGCGAACGCCTGGCAACGGCCCTTGACACCGCGGCGCAGGCAGCCTTGGACGCGGGGGAGCGCGGTGAACCGGTTAGCGTCTTGATACAGGTGAGCCTGGACGAGGATCCGGGTCGCGGTGGCGTCGCTTCGGAAGATCTTGCGGCACTGGCCGATCGGGTGGCCACCGCGCCGGGACTGCAGCTCGCGGGCCTGATGGCGATTCCCCCGCTCGACGCCGTGCCCGACGATGCTTTTGCACGCCTTGCGCATTTGCACTCGCTGGTACGCGCGGACCATCCGGAAGCGACCGAACTCTCCGCGGGCATGTCGAGTGATCTGGAATCGGCGATCGAACACGGTTCTACCTGTGTGCGTGTCGGTACCGCCTTGATGGGCGCTCGACCGATAACCTCGGCGTAGCAAAGAAACCTCATCAGTCACATTCGACACATATGCTGGGACTGGAGAGGACTGAGCAAGACTTCAACACCCGGCCGCCACCGGGGCCGAAGGAAGGTCTATGAAATGAGCACGCTGCACAAGTTCAAGGCGTACTTCGGCATGGTTCCGCTCGAGGATTACGAAGACGACTATGTCGCCGAACCGGCCCCCCGGGGTGTGGACGAGCGCGGCTCACGTCGTCCCCGGCCCCGTGACTATTCCGAGCGCGCCGGTTACGGCGCGGACCGCTATGCCGAAGACCGCTACGACGATGAGCCGGATTACCCTGAGCCGGCGTACAAGTCGCCGTACAAGGCGGGATACCCGGTGTCTCGGCGCGACGATTATGTCGACGAGCCCTATGTGGACGACCGCTATGACGCGCGGCCGCGTCCTACCAGGATCGATGCCGCGCCGGGCGCGTCCCGATTCCGTGCGGGCGGTAATGCGCCGATGCTGCGGGGAGCCACCAGGGGTGCGCTCGCCGTCGATCCCGAGGCCGAGGAGCGGCGACTGGAGGAGCGCGTGCGCCCCGAGCCCGCGCCCGCACGCCGGCCGGGGATCTTCGAGGACGGAGGTCCCTTGTCCAAGATCACGACGCTGCGCCCGCGCGACTACAGCGAGGCCCGCATCATCGGTGAGCGCTTCCGCGAGGGCAACCCGGTCATCATGGACCTGGTCGATCTGAGCAATGCCGACGCAAAGCGGCTGGTCGACTTCGCCGCCGGCCTCGCTTTCGCGCTGCGTGGCTCATTCGACAAGGTCGCGACCAAAGTGTTCCTGCTCTCACCGGCCGATGTCGACGTCTCGGCCGAAGAACGTCGCAGGATCGCCGAAACCGGCTTCTACAACCAGAAATAGCGCTGTGATCCGGGGGTTCTGTTAGACCCGTTGCGTATGGGGCGGTGTGGTCATTTTGCGCGACGCGGATTTTGGGGCAGAGTGAGGTCGTGGCCTTGTTTGCGGTGCTGTACTTCGTACTGTTCATCTTCTGGCTGTTGTTGATCAGCCGAGTGATCGTGGAGTTCATCCGCAGCTTTGCCCGAGACTGGCGCCCGAGCGGCTTCGTCGTCGTCATCCTCGAGGTGATCTTCACGATCACCGATCCTCCGGTGAAACTCCTGAGGCGGTTGATACCACCGGTGTCATTGGGAGGAATTCGGCTCGATCTGTCGATTATGGTCCTGCTTTTCGTCGTCTTCATCTCGATGACGTTTGTGGGCGGCCACGCCGACGGGTAGCCCTGGTGTGACAGAATGAACCGAGAAGATAGCTTGCTAGATCTGCTAGATCTCCAAAAGACGCGTGAAGGGATCCTTCCATGCCGCTGACCCCAGCCGATGTGCACAACGTCGCGTTCAGCAAACCGCCGATCGGGAAGCGGGGCTACAACGAGGATGAAGTAGATGCCTTCCTGGATCTCGTGGAGCAGGAGCTCTCGCGTCTGATCGAGGAGAACGCTGACCTGCGCCAGCGGGTTGCCGAACTCGATGCGGAACTGTCCGACGCCAAGAAAAATCGCGGTCCGGCCAATGCTGCCGCAGTGAAAGCACCGGTCCAGCAAGCCCCGCCGCCCCCACCCGAGCCCATCAAGCCGCCGGTGCAGCAGGCCCCGCCGCCGCCTCCGATGCCGGTCGCGGCACCGGTAGCCAAGGATGCGCCGAGCGCCGATGCGAACCTGCAGGCGGCCAAGGTGCTCAGCCTCGCCCAGGAGATGGCGGACCGGCTGACCAGCGATGCGAAGCTCGAAGCGGAGAACCTGCTTTCGAATGCGCGGGCCAATTCCGAACGCCTGGTCGGCGATGCGCGAACCCGCTCGGAAGCGATGATCGCCGATGCGCGGCAGAAGTCGGACGCGATGCTGTCGGATGCCCAGACCCGTTCGGACAACCAGCTACGGCAGGCCAAGGAGAAGGCCGACGCGCTGCAGGCCGATGCCGAGCGCAAGCACACCGAGATCATGGCCACCATCACCCAGCAGCGCAGCGTGCTGGAGAGCCGGATCGAGCAGCTCAAGACCTTCGAGCGGGAATACCGCGTGCGGCTGAAGTCGTACCTGGAATCCCAGCTCGAGGAGCTGGAGAACCGTGGCTCGGCGGTGCCGGTGGACGGCGGCGAGGCCTTCGTCGACGCCAATACCGCGAACAATCTCGCTCCCGCCTCGTTCGCCAAGGGCGCCAAGTAATCTCGTAGTAGAGAGATATCTCCGCTGTAGTTGCCGTTCGAGTAGCTAGAGGTACGCCGAGCCGCCTGGCATGCCTAGGGGGTCAAAATGCTCGTCTTGACGCTCGTCCTTGCGGCGATCGGGTTCGCCCTGCTAGTGGCCGCGCTGACCACCGGGTCGGTGCTGTGGGCCTGGGGGTGCATCCTCATCTGTATCGTGGGCGCTGTGCTGTTGCTGGTGAGCGCGCTTTCTATGCGCAGCTCCGATGGCGATGCCGCGCCGCCACCTGGTCGGCATGCCAAACGGTAATCGTGGGCCCGACAAACTGGTTTGACCGTTCTGGTTAGAATCAAACATGTAATCGGCGTAGATCCGGCCATCACCGGGGAGTCTTCGGAAGAACGGTGCGCGGGCCGCACTCAGTAGAACCGAACGGGTGAGCCCGTCACAGCTCGAAACGAGAGGTCCTGGTTGGTCGCGCGGATCGGCGCGCCGCCCGGACAAGCGGGGTGGTACCGCGGTTTCGACGCAACCGGCGTCGTCATCGTCCCCGTGCTGACACATACGCGCCACGGCGCGGCGGCACGAGGAGACGGATCCGCGATGGCGGACGAACCTTCCAGCAGCGCATACCCGCGCGTCGATCTGGGCGCTGGCAGCGGGTCATCCTTCCCCGACCTGGAACGTCGGGTACTCGACGCCTGGGCCACCGACAACACCTTCCGTGCCAGCATCGAGAACCGTTCGGGTGCGGCGGAGTTCGTCTTCTACGACGGACCACCGTTTGCCAACGGATTGCCACATTACGGACATCTGCTCACCGGGTACGTCAAGGATCTGGTCCCGCGTTTCCATACCATGCGCGGCAAGCAGGTCGATCGACGTTTCGGCTGGGACTGTCACGGACTGCCCGCGGAAATCGAAGCGGAAAAGCAGCTCGGTATCACGGACAAATCACAGATCGATGCCATGGGGCTCGCGGAATTCAACGCGGCCTGTAAATCATCGGTACTGCGCTACACCGGGGAATGGCGTAATTATGTGACGCGTCAGGCCCGTTGGGTGGACTTCGACAACGACTACAAGACGTTGGATCTCGACTTCATGGAGTCGGTGATGTGGGCGTTCAAGTCGCTGTACGACAAGGGCCTGATCTACCAGGGCTTCCGGGTGCTGCCCTACAGCTGGTACGAGCAGACTCCGCTGTCGAATCAGGAAAGCCGGCTCGACGACGCCTACAAGATGCGTCAGGATCCGGCCGTCACCGTGGATATGGTGCTGCGCGTGCCAGGTGAGCATCCGCTGCACGAACTCGACGGCGCGAACGCACTCATCTGGACCACCACGCCGTGGACGCTGCCGTCGAACCTCGCGATCGCGGTGCACCCGGATGTTCGCTACGTGCATATGCGCGGCGCGGACGGCAAGCGCTATCTGCTGGCCGCCGAGCGGGTCTCGCACTACGCTCGCGAATTCGGCGATGAGCCCGAGGTGCTCGGCGAGTTCGACGGCGCCGCCCTCGCGGATCTGTCCTACGCACCGCCGTTCGATTTCTTCGTCGGTCATCCCAACGCGCACCGCGTGCTGACCGCCGACTACGTGACCACCGACTCCGGCACCGGAATCGTGCACCTCGCACCGGCATTCGGTGAGGAGGATATGGATGTCGCCGGCGCCAACGGCATCGAACTCGTGCAGCCGCTGGATCCGGGTGGCAAGTTCACCTCGATGGTGCCGCCGTACGAGGGCCTGATGGTCTTCGACGCCAATCCGGTGATCATCAAGGACCTCAAGGCGGCCGGAAAGCTGCTGCGGCACGAGACGATCGAGCACTCCTACCCGCACAGCTGGCGCTCCGGCCAGCCGCTGATCTACATGGCGGTGCCGTCCTGGTTCGTTGCGGTGACCAAGTTCCGCGACCGGATGGTCGAGCTGAATCAGCAGATCACCTGGGTGCCCGAACACATCCGCGACGGACAGTTCGGCAAGTGGCTCGAGGGTGCGCGGGACTGGAATATCAGTCGTAATCGGTACTGGGGCAGCCCGATCCCGGTGTGGGTCTCCGATGATCCGGCCTACCCGCGCACCGATGTGTACGGCTCGCTGGAGGAGTTGGAGCGCGACTTCGGCGTGCGCCCGACCGATCTGCACCGGCCGAACATCGATGAGCTGACCCGGCCGAATCCCGACGATCCGACCGGGAAGTCGACCATGCGCCGGGTGCCGGAGGTGCTGGACTGCTGGTTCGAATCGGGTTCGATGCCGTATGCCCAGGTGCACTACCCGTTCGAGAACAAGGAGTGGTTCGACAGCCACTTCCCGGGCGATTTCATCGTCGAGTACAACGGGCAGACCCGCGGCTGGTTCTACAACCTGCACGTGCTCTCGACCGCGCTGTTCGACAGTCCGGCCTTCAAAACCGTTGCCGCGCACGGCATCGTGCTGGGTGACGACGGACTGAAGATGAGCAAGTCCAAGGGCAACTACCCGGATGTGAACGAGGTGTTCGACCGGGACGGCTCCGATGCGATGCGCTGGTTCCTGATGAGTTCGCCGATCCTGCGCGGCGGCAATCTCATCGTCACCGAGCGCGGCATCCGCGAGGGGATCGGGCATGCGCTGCGCCCGCTGTGGAACGCGTGGACCTTCCTGCAGCTCTACGCCTCGAAAACCGGTGTGTGGCGCACGGATTCGCCGCATGTGCTGGACCGCTACATCCTGGCCAAGCTGGCCGCGACGCGGGATGTGATGACCGAGGCGCTCGAGGTCTACGACATCGCGGGCGCCTGCGAGGAATTGCGTTCCTTCGCCGACGCGCTCACCAATTGGTATGTGCGCCGGTCGCGTTCGCGCTTCTGGGAGGAGGACCGGGATGCGGTCGACACACTGCACACGGTGCTCGAGATCGTCACCCGGCTGGCCGCGCCGCTGCTGCCGCTGATCTCGGAGGTGATCTGGCGCGGGCTCACCGGCGAGCAGTCGGTGCACCTGGCCGACTGGCCCAAGGAGGGTGAGCTGCCGGAGGATCCGGATCTGGTCGCTGCCATGGACGAGGTCCGGGTGGTCTGCTCGACGGTGCTGAGCCTGCGCAAGGCGCAGAACCTGCGGGTGCGCCTGCCGCTGGCCGAGGTCACCATCGCCGCGCCCGATGCCGAGCGGCTGCGGCCGTTCGCCGACATCATCGCCGATGAGGTCAACGTCAAGAAGGTCGACCTGACCACCGATGTCGCCGTGCACGGCCGTTTCGAGCTGGTCGTGAACGCCCGCGCCGCAGGCCCGCGCCTCGGCAAGGATGTGCAGACGGTGATCAAGGCGGTGAAGGCGGGCGAATGGTCCGAGAACGCCGCCGGTGTGGTCACCGCGGCCGGTATCGAACTGCTGCCGGAGGAGTACACCCAGCGCCTGGTCGCGGCCGAACCGGAGTCGACCGCGGCCCTGCCCGGCAATGCGGGGTTGGTCGTGCTCGATTCGGTGGTAACCGAGGAGCTCGAGGCCGAGGGCTGGGCCCGCGATGTGATCCGCGATCTGCAGGAGACACGAAAGTCACTGGGGCTGGACGTATCCGATCGCATCACCGTGGTGCTCGCGGTGCCCGACGATAAGCAGGTCTGGGCGCAGACCCATCGCGACCTCATCGCGGGCGAAATCCTCGCCACCGAGCTGACTTTCGGTGATCCAGGCGCGGATGCCGCCGACATCGTCGGTGGCGTGCGGGTATCGATCGCGAAGGTCTGACGCGGCGGGGCGGCTGGAACACGGCCGTTCGAACGGCAGTTGGGGCGGGATCTCGAGATCCCGCCCCAACTTGCGTCCATAGCCCTGCCTTGATGTGATGTAAATCACATGCCAAGAATTAGCTGATTCCCTTGTCGTGCTCGAACAATGCCCGGCACAATCGGCATGTTACTGCTGGTACACAGATCGACTTCTGTGACGGCAGTGAATGTTCGTGCTTGAACTGCTCTACCTGAAATACCTTGCGCCACATGCAGATATGTGCCTCAGCGCAGGTGCTGTGACGTGCGGTTCCATCCCCCCGATGACGAGGCCGGTACCGCGTGTTTGCCGGGTCGACGGAAGGGACGAGCATATGATCAGCGCGCACAAGAGGGCATTTCGCCGGATAGCTATGGGGTTTCTGGTATCGATCGTCGTGACGCTCGTCCTGGCCGGACCGGTGCGCGGTGATACCGGCAGCGCGTCCGGTTCGGGTAGTTCCGGCTCCGCATCCGGCAGTTCCGGCAGTTCCAGCGGGTCCGCGGCGCTGCCGCTGCCGAGTAGCGCCGGACTCGGCGCACTCACCGCGGCCTACACCCAGATCGGCAAACCCTACGAATGGGGCGCAACCGGCCCGTTCGCCTGGGACTGCTCGGGGCTGGTCCAGTGGGCGTTCCGACAGGTCGGGGTGAAGCTGCCGCGCACCACCTACGAGCAGGCCAAGGTCGGCGCGGCGGTGCCGTTCCGGGCCCTGTCACCGGGCGATGTCGTCATCCTCAATGACGACGCGTCACATGTCGGCATCTACGCGGGCCTCGGGCAGATCCTGGATGCACACGACTGGGGTGTTCCGGTCGGCCTGCACCCGCTCCGCGAGTTCGACATCTTTACGATCCGTCGTTTCTGATCGGATCGGTGCGTATCCGTCGACCAGCGCCGGTCGAGGATTGTCGCCCTGCCTAGTCGAACCCGCGCTCAGTCGACGAGCTGGCGCAGCAGCGGTCCGTACTGCGGATGCGCCAGTGCCGAGGCGAACTGCGCGACCAGATAGTCGGCCGGGTTGCCGGTGTCGTACCAGCGGCCCTGGATGACCTGGCCGAAGACCGGGTTGTCGGCGGCGTGCACATTGATCGCATCGGTGAGGTACACCTCGCCGGTGCGGTGTTCGTACCACTGCTCGGTCTGTCTGCGCAGTTCGCAGATGATGCCGGGGGTTACGACATAGCCGCCGATCGCGGCATAGTTCGACGGTGCGTCCTCGGGCTTCGGCTTTTCCCGCAGCCCGGTAATGCGCAGCAGGCCGTTGCCCTGGTCGTCCGCGACGACCGGGACGCCGTAGCGCTGGGATTCGGACGGATCCATCGGCATCAGCGCGAGCACCGGCGCGCCGGTCGCCTCATAGGCGTCGATCAGCTGCTGGGCGCGTGGCACCCCGGCGACGAAGACGTCGTCGGGCCACAGCACCAGCATCGGCTCGTCGCCGAGATTGCGGGCGGCATTGAGCACCGGGGTGCCGTTGCCGTAGGGCCCGTGCTGATCGAGGTAGGTGATATGCCCGAGCCGGGACAGCTCGCCGACCTCCTCCACCGCGTCGGCGTAGGCGTCCTTGCCGTCGGCGCGTAGCTGGGCCACCAGGGCCGGATTGGGGCGGAAATGATCCTGGATCAGGGATTTTCCGCTGCTGACCACGATGGTGATATCGGTGATTCCGGATGCGACCAGCTCGCGGACGGTGTGCTCGATGACCGGCTTATCGCCGACCGGCAGCATCTCCTTGGGGATGGCCTTGGTCAGCGGGAGCAGCCGGGAGCCGATTCCGGCGGCCGGTATCACGGCCTTGCGGATCTTCATGGTCCGATCATCACATACCGGAGCGGGTCCGAACCGGCGATCCCAATGCTTGGGCCGGGCATGTCGAGTCGGCAACATATCGGTATCGGACCTGGTCACGGATGGTTGGGCAGGGCAGAGCGCCGCGCTCGTCGCATCGTCGCACCGCAAAGTTCGATAGCAATCTCGCAGAAACTACGCGGCTGGCACTCAGGTTGCCTGCCGGTCCGCACAGGTTTATCCGGTGTTGCGCGGTGGGCTGACCTGTCGGTGGGGCGGCGTAGATTCCGGTGCGTGAGCACCGACAACACCGCTGTGGCCGCCTGGGGAGGCGCGGTGGGGGCCGCGTCCCTGCGCACGGCTCGGCGGTGGGTGCTGCATATCGATATGGATGCCTTCTTCGCTTCGGTCGAACAATTGACGCGGCCGACGCTGCGCGGGCGCCCGGTGCTGGTCGGCGGCACCGGTGGGCGCGGCGTGGTCGCGGGGGCGAGCTACGAGGCGCGGGTCTTCGGTGCGCGCTCGGCCATGCCGATGCATCAGGCGCGGCGATTGGTCGGGGTAACCGCGGTGGTGGTGCCGCCGCGCGGTGCGGTCTACAGCGTGGTCAGCGCGCGGGTATTCGACGCTCTGCGCAGCCGCATCCCGGTCCTGGAGACGCTGTCGTTCGACGAGGCGTTCGGTGAGCCCGCCGAGTTGGTGGGTGCGACCGTCGAGCAGGTGCGCGAATTCTGCGAGGAGTTGCGTGCGCTGGTTCGGGAGCGGACCGGGTTGGTCGCCTCGGTAGGTGCGGGTACCGGTAAGCAGCTGGCCAAGATCTCCTCCGGAATGGCCAAACCCGATGGGGTGCGAGTGGTTTCGCCGGATGAGCAGCGGCAACTGCTGGCCGGGCTGCCGGTGCGCAAGCTGTGGGGGATCGGTCCGGTGGCCGAGGGCCGCTTGCGTTCGCTCGGTATCGAGACCGTCGGCGCCTTCGCGGCGCTGCCGGAATCGGAGGCGGTGTCCATTCTCGGCGGCAGCGTCGGCGCGGCACTGCACCGGCTGGCCCGCGGCATCGACGACCGGCCGGTCACCGAGCGGGCCGAGGCCAAGCAGATCAGCGCCGAGAACACCTATGAGACCGATATCGTCACGATGGCTCAGCTGCGTCCGGCGATCGAGACCATGGCGGCGGCCGCGCACCGTCGTCTGGAGAAGGATGGGCGGGCCGCACGCACCGTGGTGCTGAAGCTGAAGAAATCCGATATGAGCATCGTGACCAGGTCGTTCACCCTGCCGTACGCGACGACCGAGCTGGCCACGCTGACGACGGCGGCGCAGCGCTCGGCCATTGATCCGGCCGAGCTCGGGCCGATCCGGCTGGTCGGAGTGGGTTACGGCGGGCTGTCGACGGTCCGGCAGGAGTCGCTGTTTCCGGAGTTGGATCAGGCGCCGGTCGCGGACGGCGGCGTCTGGGAGGGCGACACGCCGCACTCCGATGGTTGGGACGCACAGGTGGGGCTATCCGCAGCTGAGGACGGTGCCGTCGAGCTCGGCCCGGGTGCTTCGGTCGGGGCGGTAGGCGTCGAGGTGGGAGCAACCGCGACATCCCCGGTCGCCGCGACCACGCAGCCGAGCGTCGGTGCAGCTCAGGACGATTCGCCAGTGCGGAACACGACGCTGTGGTATCCAGGACTGGATGTCACGCACCCTGAATTCGGGCATGGATGGGTGCAGGGCGCCGGGCTCGGTGTGGTTACTGTTCGGTTCGAGACCAGCTCGACAGGGCCCGGTCCGGCGCGTACCTTTGCCGCCGACGACATCAGTCTGTCCCGGGCAGATCCGCTCGGCAGTCTCCACTGACAGGTAGCCTGGGTCATTCGTGCAGCGTCGCCGATTCGGGTGACGGCTGCCGTTGGTGGAACGACATGTACCTACTCGAACGCAAAGGACGAGCAGTTGAAGCTTCGTAAGACTGGACGCATCGCCATCGCCGCCCTGGCCGTCGTCGCCGCACTCGGCATGACCGCCTGCAGCGATGACAAAGACAGCAAGCCGGCCGCGAAGACCAGTACCAGCGCCAAGGCCTCGGCCGGCGCGAGCGCCACCAATCTGCCGCCGGTCCCCTCCGTCGCGGAACTGAACACGCAGCTGCAGCGTGCCCTGGATCCGTCGATCCCCAGTTCGGAGAAGCTCGACGGCGTGCAGGGCGCCGAGGCCGATCCGGAACTGCCGAACCGCCTCGCCGAGGCCGCCAAGGGCGCCAATGTCACTATCACGGTCACCGATGTGACCAGCTTCGGCGATAGCGTCAATGCCAAGGCCAAGGTCCTGCTCAACGGCCAGGAGAACATTATCGACGTGCCGTTCGTCGCGGAGAACGGCAAGTGGAAGATCCAGAAGGCCTGGGCCTGCACCATGCTGACCAACCTCGGCCAGCAGTCGGTGGCCTGCAGCTGATAGACCAGCGGTCGCGGCCGACCCGGTGTCGGCCGCGACAGCTGTGTGCTTGCTGTGAATCAATGCCGCACGCCGGCAAGAACTTTCGTTTGAAATAGTTACCGTTAGGATCAGGCCCCGTGGCTGACACGATGGTGTGGGCGGGGCAGCCGTCCGTCGAGGAACCCGAACTCGGGACGGCACAATCGAAGATGCGGAGGGGTTGGGCCGGGCCGATCGCGCTGATCGCGGGCCTGCTGGGCGCATTGTTCGCGGTGGCGGTGCCGCTGCTGCCGGTGCGGGTGGACGCGGCGACGCTGACCTGGCCGCACGCGGGTTCGGCGCGCAGCATCGAGGCGCCGCTGATCTCCTATGCGCCACTGACTTTCGACGCCACCCTGCCGTGCACGGCGATCAACCAGCTCAGCGCCAAGGGCGGAACTCTCGCGGCTACCGGACCCGATGGCGCGCCGGACCTCGAGCGCTACGGATTCGTCGCCCGCGTGCACGCCGGAGCCGACACTCCGGCGCGGCTGGATGTGGTGCTGCGCAATCAAGCATTGCTCAGCGTGCCGGTGGCCGAACTGGTTCCGGGCTGTGAACTCACCGTGCACGCCGACAACACCGGTGCGACCGCCACCCTGGTCGGATTCGAAGCGCCCGGATTCCCGGTGGTGCTCAATGGCGACTACCGGCCGCAGATGGTGGGCATCTTCAGTGATCTGGCCGCGGCCGACGGTGCCCGCGTCACTGCCGAACTCGACACCAGGTTCTCCTCGACGCCCACTCCGGTGAAGCGCGCGGCGATCTGGCTCGCGGTGCTGTGCACGATTGTGGCGCTGGTCGCGCTGTATCGGCTCGATCGGCTGGACGGTCGGCGGGTGCGTCGCTTCCTGCCGCAGCGCTGGTGGACATTCACGCTGCTCGATGCGGTGGTGCTGGGCACCATGGTGGTCTGGTACTTCATCGGGTCGACCACCTCCGATGACGGCTATCAGTTCGGTATGGCCCGTGCGTCGGGTGTCGCGGGCTACATGGCCAACTACTTCGCCTACTTCGGGGTGCCCGAAAATCCGGTCGGCACACCGTATTACGACCTGATCCGGATCATGACGGAGATCAGCACCGCCAGTCCGTGGGTGCGGCTGCCCGCGCTGTGCTGCGGTGTACTGATGTGGCTGCTGCTGAGCCGCGAGGTGGCGACCCGGCTCGGGGTCGCGATGCGAGGCAACCGCGTCGCGATGTGGACCGGTGCGCTCGGCTTTCTGACCATCTGGCTGGCCTACGACAACGGACTGCGCCCGGAACCGCCGGTCGCGCTGGGACTGCTGCTCACCTGGTGCCTGGTCGAGCGTGCCATTGCCACGCGGCGGCTGTTGCCCGCTGGATTCGCGATCCTGGTCGCGGCCTTCGCCTGTACGGCCGGGCCGTCGGGTGTGATCTGTATCGCGGCGCTGCTGGCGGGCTTGCGGCCGGTCGCGCGAATCATCATGGACCGCACCGGGGCTCGGGGATCAGTGCGCTCGCGGGTGGTCGGCTACGCCGGGCTGCTCGCCCCGCTGCTGGCCGCCGGTATGGTGGCGCTGGCGATCATGTTCGCCGATCAGCCGTTGGCGGCGATGTTCGAGATGAAGCGGATCCACCACATCGTCGGTCCGGATGTCGAATGGTTCAACGACTATCTGCGCTATCAGTACCTCTTCCAAGGAGAGACCGACGGCTCCGTCGGCCGCCGGATCGGTGTGCTCGCGATGTTGGCGGGGTTGATCGTGTGTGTCATCGTCCTGCTGCGCAAGGGCGGTCGGATTCCGCTGCTGGCCGCGGGGCCGACCCGGCGCATTCTCGGTGTCACCGTCGGTGCGCTGCTGCTGATCATGGTCACGCCGACCAAGTGGACCCATCACTTCGGTGTGTACGCGGGTGTGGCCGGTGCCGTCGCCATGGTGACCGCGATGGCCGTCGCGCCAAGGGTTTTGCGGGCGCCGCGCTATCGTGCGTTGTTCGCCGCGGTGGTGGCGTTCCTACTCGCGCTGGTGTTCTCCGGGCCCAACAAGTGGTGGTACGTCTCGTCTTACGGCATTCCGTGGTGGGACAAGCCGCCGGTGATCGCCGGTATCGAGCTCAACAAATTGTTCCTGCTCGCCGCCGCCGCACTGCTTGCCGTGGCCGCGTGGTGGCATGTGCGGTCACCGGAACCCGGTACCCCGCATCGGGTTTCGCGTCTAGCGTGGCGGGTGTCGGTGCTGCCGCCGCTGACCATCGCGCTGGCGCTGCTCGTGATCTGGGATGTCGGCTCCTTCGCCAAGGCGGCCGTGGCCCAGGGGCCTGCGTTCTCGCTGGCGCGTTCGAATATCGAAGCGCTCACCGGGAAGACGGCAGGTCTGGCCGGTCATGTACTGGTGGAGACCGATCCGAATGCGGGCATGCTGCGGCCCCTGACCGGCGATGCGGTGAGCACGCTGTCGGGCACCGGCACCGGATTCACCGGTTCGGGTGTGGCCGCCGATTTGCGCCCCGACGACGATTCGAGTCCGACCGGCAGTATCGCCGACGCATTGAGCAGTAAGTCCGCCTCGGAGAACACCGCCGGAACCGCCACCGCCGCACTGCCTTTCGGGCTGAACCCGGCGACCACGCCGGTGCTGGGCAGCTACGGCTCCGGTGACGCGGGCCCCGCCGATCTGACCACGGGTTGGTACCGGCTTCCGGAACCCGGTGACCGCGATGGCATTATCGCGCTGACCGCGGCGGGCCGGATCCGCTCGGTCGACGCCGACGGCATCGTCACGCAGGGGCAGACCCTCGAAATCGAATACGGTGCAACCGATTCCGAGACCACCGCACAGCCCATGGGCAAGGTCGCACCGATCGATATCGGACCGGCGCCGTCCTGGCGCAACCTGCGCGTACCGTTCAGCGAAATCCCCAGCGGCGCGGATGTCATCCGGATCGTCGCCGTGGACCGCGACCGCAATCCCAAGCAGTGGCTGGCCGTGACCCCGCCCCGGGTGCCGCAGACCAGAACGCTGAACGATGTTGTCGGCTCACAGGTCCCGGTTCTCACCGACTGGATGGTGGGCCTGCAATTCCCCAACCAGCGCCCCTACGACCACCGCGACAATATCGCCGAAATCCCGGCCTACCGTATCCTTCCGGACCGTCCGGGTGCCGAGATCACCACCCTCTGGCAGAGCCACGACGGCGGCGGGCCGCTCGGCTGGTCCAATATGCTCCTGCGTCCCCGCACCCTGGCCACCTACCTGGATCAGGACTGGCGGCGAGACTGGGGCGAACTCCAGCAACTGGTCCGCATCGATCTCAAGGCCGACCCCGCGAAACCCGAAATCACCCAGCAGGACCACTCCGGTCTCTGGACGCCGGGCCACATCAACACGTCGTACTAGCGGTTGCTGCTGTTGGTCGCTATGCGGGTGGCCAAGGCAGTCAGGTCGGTGGCGGTGAAGCCCGGGTAGCCGTGCAGGAGTCGACGCCATTGGTGCGGGATGGCGGTGGCGCCCCAGCGGGCGCCGAGGAGGCCGCCCGCGATGGCGGCGGTGGTGTCGGTGTCGCCGCCCGCGCGGACACAGAGTTCGAGTGCGCGCGGGAGGTGGTCCGGATCCGAGGCGTCGGCGGTGGTGATGGCCCACCAGGCGGTCTGGAGGGCGTGCACGACCCAGCCGTTATTCGAAAAGTCTTGCGGGCCACCGGCTTCGGCCTG
The DNA here is from genome assembly GCF_055584605.1 of Nocardia sp. NPDC102475. Classification (NCBI taxonomy): domain Bacteria; kingdom Bacillati; phylum Actinomycetota; class Actinomycetes; order Mycobacteriales; family Nocardiaceae; genus Nocardia; species Nocardia sp. NPDC102475. Next base: position 134,629 of record NZ_JBVJLS010000017.1, read on the forward strand.
GTCGAGCAGGTGGGTCCAGTAGGCGGCGCTCGGCGAGGCGTCGACGAACTGGCGGACACCGTCGAGGGTTCCGGTGAGCACGGCGTGCCGGATACCGTAGGTCCAGATCTTGCAGGCCTCGATCGCCTGCTGGTCGTGATGGGTGAGCGCGCCGATCGCACCGGCCATGCGGACGCATTCGTCCGCATCGCCGAGATAGGCGAGGGCGACAGGGGCGGTGCGCATCAGGGAACCGTTGCCGCCGGTCTTGCCGTGCAAGGACATTGCCTGTACCTGCATCTCCCGGGCCGAGCGCGGGCGCACCGAGAGCACGGCGCGGGTCTGGATGCCGATATCCGGTGGATCGGAATCGAACCACTGGACGAATCCGGCTGCCACCTCGTCGAGATCGATGCCGGGGCCCTTATCGGCGGCCAGTGCGATGGTGATCGCCATCGATGTGTCATCGGTCCACTGTCCCGGCGCCCACCGGCACGGCCCGCCGCCGATCATCTCGATCGCGACTTGCGTTCCCGGCCACGTGAATTCGTAGCCCGCCCCGAGCGCATCGCCCGCCGCGGTGCCGAGCAGCACACCCGCCGCTCGATCCAGTTGCGCATCGTCCAGCATCAAGAAACCTTCCGCCGCCTGCGGTTTTCGCGGTCAATGTACCCGAGGACATGGGCTGTACCGTCCTGTCGAACTCGACAAGCGATCGCGTGGAAAACTGTGCTCTCACTACGAAGCCATAGCTGGGAAGGGCAGATCAGCGACGGTCTGTTGAACTGGCCGGTTCGGGCCGGGTGGTCCTGGCCCGACGGCGGCCGCGCACCAGTGCGTCGGCGGTGAAAATCGCCAGCGCCGCCCAGATGAGCGCGAAACCGGCCCACCGCGACGCGGGCATCGGCTCATGCGCGACGGCCACACCCCAGGCCATCTGCAGCGCGGGCGTGAGGTACTGCAGCAGTCCCATGGTCGACAGAGGTACCCGTTGCGCGGCAACGGCGAACAGCAGCAGCGGCAGCAGGGTGACCGGACCGGTCGAGATCATCAATCCGGAATGTGCGATGCCACTGGCGAATTCACTACGTCCGGTCATCGCGAATACGATCACGAAGGCCAGCGCGAACGGCGCGGCCACCAGACCCTCGGCCGCGATCCCGTGTAGCGCGTCGAGCGGAATCACCTTCTTCACCAACCCGTAGGTGGCGAATGAGCAGGCCAGTGCCAGCGCGATGAGCGGCGGTCTGCCGTAGTCGACGGTGAGCACGGCGACGGCCAGTGCACCCAGCCCGAGCGCTGCCCACTGTGCCCTTGCCAACCGCTCACGGAAGATCAGCACGCCGAACGCCACCGTCACCAGCGGATTTATGAAGTACCCGAGTGCGCACTCCACCACATGCCCGGAAGTGACGCCGTAGACGTACACCCCCCAGTTGATCGATAGTGCCGCGATGGCCACCGCCGCCATCCGCCAGGTCCGCGGGGCGATTCCGCGCAGCCCACCGAGCTGCCCGGTTATTGCCAGCACGACCAGCACCAGCACCAACGTCCACAGAATCCGCTGCGCCACCACCTCGGCCGGATTGGCGAAGGCCAGCAACCCGAAGTACGCCGGAAACAGCCCCCAGATCAGAAATGCGCCTGTACCGAACACAACACCTGGGACCGCCCTGCTTCGCTGCACCCTACCGACGGTAGTTCTCGGTAGCCTGGCGGTCATGTCGATTACCGTGCCCCAAACGGCCGTCACCGGGCTGACCGCGGCGGAGGTCGAGCAACGTCGCCGCGACGGGCTGACCAATGACGTGCCGGACCGGGCGAGCCGATCCGTACGCGACATCGTCCGCGCCAATGTCTTCACCCGGATCAATGCCATCCTCGGTGTGCTGTTCATCCTGGTGCTGGCGACCGGCTCGATCATCGACGGCATGTTCGGCCTGCTGATCATCGCCAATAGCGCGGTCGGCATCATCCAGGAGATCCGCGCCAAGCGCACCCTGGACCAGTTGGCCATTGTCAGCCAGGCCAAGCCGACCGTGCGCCGCGACGGACAATCGCTCGAGGTGGCACCGAAGGAGGTCGTCCTCGACGATCTGATCGAGCTCGGCCCCGGCGACCAGATCGTGGTCGACGGCACGGTCGAGGAATCCGCACTGCTCGAGGTCGACGAATCGCTGCTCACCGGTGAGGCCGATCCGGTGGACAAGCCGATCGGCGCGTCGGTGATGTCGGGCAGCTATGTCGTCTCCGGTTCCGGCGCCTACCGTGCGACGAAGGTCGGCCGGGACGCCTACGCCGCCGAGCTGTCCGAAGAGGCGAGCAAGTTCACGCTGGTCAAGTCCGAATTGCGCAGCGGTATCGACACCATCCTCAAGGTCATCACCTATCTGTTGATCCCGGCGGGTCTGCTGAGCATCTACAACCAGCTGTTCTCCAGTAAGGAGTCCTGGCGGCCCGCGGTCACCGGCATGGTCGCGGCGCTGGTGCCGATGGTGCCCGAGGGCCTGGTGCTGATGACCTCGGTCGCCTTCGCGGTCGGTGTGGTGCGACTCGGCAGGCGCAAATGTCTGGTGCAGGAGCTGCCCGCCATCGAGGGCCTGGCCCGCGTCGATGTGGTGTGCGCGGATAAGACCGGCACGCTCACCGAGAACGGGATGCGCCTGTCGGATATCAAGACGCTCGGCACGTTCGACGACGCCGAGGTGCGACAGGCCTTGGCCGCCATGGCCGCCGACGATCCGCGCCCGAATGCGAGCGTGCAGGCCATCGGCGAGGAGCTGACCGATAAGCCGAATTGGCAGCACACCGCGGTCGCGCCGTTCTCCTCGGCGAAGAAATGGAGCGGGTTCTCCTACGGCGAGCACGGCGACTGGCTGCTCGGCGCGCCCGATGTGCTGCTCGACGCGAGTTCCGAAGATGCCCGTGTCGCAGAGGAACTCGGCTCCGCGGGCCTGCGTATTCTGCTGCTCGCGCGCAGCGACCGTCCGGTCGACGCCGCCGACGCACCGGGCGCCGTCGATCCCGCGGCCTTGGTCGTGCTCGAGCAGAAGGTGCGCCCCGATGCCCGCGAAACCCTCGATTACTTTGCCGGCCAGCAGGTTTCGATCAAGGTGATCTCCGGCGACAATGCCGTCTCGGTCGGTGCGGTCGCTTCCTCGCTGGATCTGCGCGGCGGCGATCACGCGGTCGACGCCCGCGAATTGCCCGAGGATCGTGCCGCGCTCGCCGACGTGCTCGAACGTGAGACCACCTTCGGCCGGGTGCGCCCGGATCAGAAGCGAGCCATGGTGGGCGCCTTGCAATCTCGGGGCCACACCGTCGCCATGACCGGTGACGGCGTGAACGATGTGCTGGCGCTGAAGGATTCCGATATCGGCGTGGCCATGGGGTCGGGCAGTCCGGCCACCCGCGCGGTCGCCCAGATCGTGTTGTTGGACAACAAGTTCGCGACACTGCCGTATGTGGTCGGCGAGGGCCGCCGGGTGATCGGCAATATCGAGCGGGTCTCGAATCTGTTCCTCACCAAGACCGTGTACTCGGTGGTGCTCGCTTTCTTGATCGGTGTCGCCGGTGTCGGCTCGCAGATCTTCGACTACGAAGCGATCGGATATCCGTTCCTGCCAAGGCATGTCACGATCGCGGCCTGGTTCACCATCGGTATCCCCGCCTTCATCCTCTCGCTGGCTCCGAACAATGAACGCGCCCGGTCCGGATTCGTGTCGCGGGTCATGCGTTTGGCGATTCCGTCCGGCGTGGTGATCGGCATCGCCACCTTCGTCGCCTACCTGATCGCCAATGCGGGGTCGTACGACTCCCTGGAGCAGCAGAAGGAGCAGGCAGGTACCACGGCGCTCATCACCTTGATCATGATCGCGGTGTGGGTGCTTGCCATCGTCGCCCGGCCGTATGTGTGGTGGAAAGTGGTGCTCATCGGCGCATCGATCCTCGCCTATGTGCTGTTGTTCACAATCCCGTTCACCAGGCATTTCTTCAAACTCGACCCCTCGAATATCGGGCTCACCACCGCGGCGTTCATCTGCGGCGCCGTCGGCATCGTGCTCGTCGAGGCCGCCTGGTGGATCGCCGCCGCAGTTCAGGGCGAGAAGCACACGCTACTTCCGAGCTCACCGGGCGGGGGCGCCTGAACAACTGGACACCTGACCCGCCGCGCCACGAGATACCTTGTGCGAAGCGATCATTCAGGGTTGGAGTACCTTCTCGACTATGGAGGTACTGCTGCATCAGATCGACGCGTTCGCCGACGCACCGTTCTCGGGCAACCCGGCCGCGGTCATGCCGCTGCCGGCATGGTTGCCGGACGAGCTGTTGCAACATCTGGCCGAGGAGAACAACCTCGCCGAGACCGCCTTCTACACCTCGCAATTACCCGTCGAGGCGGGCGGTCCGCCCGGGGAGTGGCCCGCCGTCCACCTGCGCTGGTTCACCCCGACCCAGGAGGTCGATATGTGCGGCCACGCCACCATGGCGACGGCCGCGCAGATTCTCGAGGACATCCATCCCGGCGAGGACCGGGTGAGCTTCTTCACGCGCAGTGGTTGGCTACACGTCGACCGCACCGATGACGACGAATACGTACTCGACCTACCCGCGCTGGAATCCAAGGAGGTTACGCCCGATCCCGCGCTGGTGGAGGCACTCGGCGTCCGTGCGGTGCGTGCCTACACCGGATTCGACGAGGTGATCGTGGTGGGTTCCGAACGTGAAGTGCGCGAGGCGCGGCCGAATTTCGCGGCCTTCCCGCCGCTCGCCTTCGACGCGGTGATCACCGCGCCCGGCGACACCGTCGACTTCGTCTCCCGGGTCTTCGGTCCGGATCTCGGTGTGGTCGAGGATCCGGTCACGGGATCGGCGCACGCACAGCTGGTTCCGCTGTGGAGCCGCGAATTCGGCCGCGCCGAACTCAGCGCGCGTCAGCTGTCCAGGCGCGGCGGCAGGCTGCGCTGTGAACTCGCGGGTGACCGGGTACTGCTCATCGGCCGCTGCCGCCGGTACCTGGATGGTGTTGTGGCGCTGCCGGATTGACCAGTCCGGCCGCGCTACTGATCCGGGACGGGGCCGTCGTCCGTACCGGGCAGTGCGATGTCCTCATATTCGGGCAGCAGCGGAACGATCGCGAAACTGGTGGCGACCGCGTCGGCGGGCAGGGCCTGCACGGCGCGAATTCCGTCCTGGGTCGCCAGATCCCGGAGTTGGGGGAGCCCGCCGCGGACCACGAGGCCGACGGTGCAGGCGCACCCGGCGCGCAGGCGGGCCGCCGACACCGAATTGATGTGGTTGGTGCGATCGTCGGTCGCGTGCTGAGCCAGCAGTTGCCAGGCGGCATTGTCGGCAGACGCTACGGCCACCGCATTCCCCGCGGGCAGTTGAACCGTGACGATCGGAGTGTTCACCCGCGGTATCGACACATGGTGGCTGGCCGCCGCGATGCGCAGGCCGCCGCTATGTGCCGGAATCTGGTCCGGGGTAAGGGGTTCGGTGAACGAGACCAGCGCCCAGTGCTCGTCGCTATCCGAACCCGACAGCGAATCTCGTGCCCGCGCAAGGTAATCCGCGACATGCTCACCCCGTTCCGGACCGAGCCGGTCGGTCGAAATGCCGGACGGTCGCGGGGGATTCAGCACACCGAGCACCACGATCAGCACGACGAAGCCGACGGCCGCGACGGCAATGGCAATGCGGCGCAATGTTTCAGGCATTGCGCAACACGTCGAGTGCGTTCTTCAGATCGTCGGGGTATTCGCTGGTGATCTCCAGATACCGGCCGTCGGCCGGATGGTTGAATCCCAGCGAACGCGCGTGCAGCCATTGCCGTTCCAGCCCCAGCCGCTCCGCCAGCCGCGGATCCGCGCCATAGGTGAGATCACCGCAGCAGGGGTGCCGGATCGCGGAGAAATGCACCCGGATCTGGTGGGTGCGCCCGGTTTCCAGATGAATATCGAGCAGGCTGGCCGCCTGGAACGCCTCGACGGTGTCGTAGTGGGTAATGCTCGGGCGTCCGTCCGCGGTGACCGCGAACTTCCAGGCATCGCCGCGGGCCCGGCCGATCGGCGCATCGATGGTGCCGCTGCTCGGATCCGGATGTCCCTGTACCAGTGCGTGATAGCGCTTATCGACGGTGCGCTGTTTGAATGCCCGCTTGAGCACGGTGTACGCGTGTTCGGACTGCGCGACCACCATGACCCCGGAGGTGCCGACATCGAGCCGGTGCACAATGCCCTGCCGCTCGTGCGCGCCCGAGGTCGAGATGCGGTAGCCCGCCGCGGCCAGTCCGCCGACCACCGTCGGCCCGGTCCAACCGACGCCGGTATGCGCCGCGACGCCGACCGGCTTGTCGACCGCGACGATGTCATCGTCGGCGTAGAGGATCCTCATACCCTCGACCGGCTCGGGGTCGATGGTGAGTTCACGCTTCGGTTCCGGGAACTCGACCTCCAGCCAGGCCCCCGCCACCAGCCGATCCGATTTGCCCGCGGCGACGCCGTCGAGCTGCACCGAACCCTCCTCGGCCAGCGCGGCCACGGCGGTGCGGGACAGACCGAGCAACCGGGATAGCCCGGCGTCGACGCGCATCCCGTCGAGTCCGTCGGGTACCGGCATGGTCCGAGTTTCTCTCACGCCGCATTCCCCTTGCTGCTGGCCGCACCGTTGGCGCCGTTGTCCGAGGGCTCGTCCGGCTTCGCGGTCTCGGTGGCGGTCGCTTCGGGGTGGCCGTGTCCGGCGCGTGTGCCGTCGGGTTCGAACCCGAAGACCGTCAGCACCACCAGCAGGATCGCGCCGCACACGATCGAGGAGTCGGCCAGATTGAATACCGGCCACCAGCCGACGGCGATGAAGTCCACCACATGTCCCTGCAGTGGTCCGGGCGCGCGGAACAATCGGTCGACCAGATTGCCGAGCGCGCCGCCGAGCACCATACCGAGCCCGATCGCCCACCACAGCGAACGCAGCGTGCGGCCGATCCGGATCACCCCGATCACCACGGCCGCGGCGACCAGGGTCAGCAGCCAGGTCATGCCGGTGGCCATCGAGAATGCCGCGCCCGGGTTGCGTACCAGCGACAATCGCGCGAAATCGCCGATGATCGGGACCGGATCGCCCGGGGTCAGCTCGGCCACCACAATGGTCTTGGTGAGCAGGTCCAGGCCGAGCAATACCGCGGCGATGATCAGCAGCGTGCGTAGCCGCAACGGTGCGGCGGGCTTCCCCGGATCGGCGGTCGGGGTCGGATTTTCTGCGTCGCCGCTGGGTGGCATCGCGCCATCGGCGGGCTTGTCCTCGGGCGGCCGGTCGTCACTCACGCCGACCATCATCTCTCGAGTAACGATTTGCGCTACGCACGCGGTCACCTGCATGTCCCAGCTGACACTCAGGAAGCGGTCGTACTCTGATGCTCGTGACGGTGTTGTCTTCCTCCCATGTACCCCGAATCGCGCGCTCGGGTGTGCTTCTGGTGGTGCTCGCGGTCGGACTGTCCGCGTTCGGTGTCGGCTGTAGTGACGGTGCCGAGTCGCGCGTCGATTCCGACAGCACCGAGCCGGTCGGCATCGGCAAGGAAGTGACCGTGCCGATTTCGGCCGCGGTCGCCACTGTGGTCTCGGCGGGTGAGGAGCCGCGATCGCTGCTGCGTCCCGGCTATCCGGCGGGCACGGTGCAGCAGGTGACGCTGCGCACCGATCACCACATCGAGCAGCAGATCAATGATCAGCCGCCGAGCGATTTCTCCTCGCCCGCACTGACGATTCCGATGACGGCGCAGACCGACGGCGACGGTGTCGAGCTGACTCTCGGCGCCATTTCCACCCCGGATCCGTCGCTGGCCAAGGCGCTCACCGCCGCCGACGGCTCGCACGCCGGATTCGATATGAGCGAACTCGGCGCGATCACCGCGCTGCGGCTAGCCCCGGCACCGGACACCTCCAATAACGCCCGCACGGCTTTGGAACAGGCCTTCTACCAGGCGGTCTACCGTTCGATCACCTTTCCCGACCAACCGGTCGGTGAGGGTGCGGTGTGGACAGTGCAGCAGGAGGTCGACGGCGGTGTCGCACTCGATCAGGTGACCACCGCGACGCTGACCAAGCGCGAGGGTGACCGGCTGACCATCGAACTCGAGGTGACCCAGAAACCGAAGTCGCAGGTGTGGTCGCTGCCCAATAACGCGGGCACCCTCGATATCAAGGACTATGTCATGCAGGGCTCGGGCACGATCACCGTCGATCTCGGTCTGCCGCTGCCGGTCGCGGGCTCGATCACACTCGGCGGACACCAGGCCTACCGCGACCCGCGCAGTGCGAGCATGCTGCAGCAGACGATCAATACGCAGGTCACGTGGAACGAATGAGTCCGTAGCTGTTTGCTCCGATCAGACATGTCGCCCTCGGGTGAGGAATAGGCTCGCACCTGTCCGACAAACGCCTCGATCGGAGGTATCCCATGTCCGATGTGAAACCGATCCCCGAGGGTTATCCGGTGGTCTCGCCGGGATTGGCAATCGATGGGGCGGCGGCCGCCATCGACTTCTACAAGAATATTTTCGGCGCATCGGAGCGGATGCGCATGCCTGGTCCGGACGGCAAGATCGCACACTGCGAACTCACGTTCGGCAATTCGCTCATCATGGTCGGCGATCCGGCGCCCGATATGGATTTCCTCGACCCGAAGACGGTCGGCGGCACGCCGGTCAATCTCTACGTCTATGTGGAGGACGCCGATGCGGCCTTCAGCGCCGCCCTCGCCGCGGGCGCCAAGGAGCTCACCCCGATGACCACGCAGTTCTATGGTGATCGCAGTGGTGCGTTCGAGGATCCGTGGGGCCACCGGTGGACCGTGGCCACGCACGTCGAGGATGTGCCGCCGGATGAGATGGACCGGCGGATGGCCGAATTGTTCGGCGGGGCCTGAGCCTTTGTGCGATCTGCCGCGCGGTCGGTGTGCCGCGCGGCAGATGGCGCGCTGGTTATCCCAAGACGATCGAGTCGCCCTCGACGTGAACGGATTTCGGGGCGAGCGGCTGGTTGGCCGGGCCGTTGACGACCGAACCGTCGAGACCGAATTTGCTGCCGTGGCAGGCACAGTTGATGGTGCCGCCGGAAACCGTCGCGACCTTGCACCCCGCATGTGTGCAGGTCGAGGACAGGCCGACGAAGGAACCGGCATTCGGTTGGGTTACCACCACATCGCCCTTGATCACCCCGCCGCCGACCGGCACCTCGGCAGTGGTGGCGATGGCATTCGGCTGTCCGGCGGCGACATTCGGTCCGGTCGATCCGGCGGCGGCCTTGGGTGGCTCGGCCGCGTCGGTCTTGCCGTAGGTGGTGCATGCGGTCAGTGCGGCCATGGCGGCCGCTGCCCCGGCGCCCGCGATTACGGCGCGGCGGCGGTCGAGGACGAGATCATCGTTGGTCATATCGGACTCCGATCAGAAGGTGATGCCGTTGTGCTGGAAGAACCACAGGGCCGAGGTGAGCCAGAGACCGGTCAGCCCGGTGAGTACCAGGCCTCCCGCGACCGGAATGACCCAGCCGGGCAGGCCCTTTCGGGTCAGCAACAGCATCTTGGCGACGAATGCTCCATAAAAGAAGCAACCGAGCAGGGAATGGATGAGTACGCGGTTTTCGTAGTCCTGAAAACCCAAGGCGAACAGGCAGTGCACGGCGACCGGGACGGTGACGAGGACGGCGAGTCGGCCCGACCAGACATGCGCAGGTGCGATCCACGACGGGGTCTTCGGGAAGATCGCGCCGAGCTTGCCGTACATGGTCAGCGCGGAAAGCAATTGGAACAGCGCGAGTGCGGTGGCCAGGGTGGCCAGCCAGGTCTTCACTGCGACCGGACTGGAGAATCCGGCCACATTGATCGAAAAGAACCGTGGTTCATGCTGTTTCGCGTAGACGCCGAGTAGCACCGAAACCGCCGCGCCAGCGAGCAACGGAATGATGATGGCCGCCGCCGACGCTCGGCCCGGATTCACCCGGACCGTCGGCGCTTCTCGATCAGCCGACACTGTCACCACCACTTACCTTGTTCGCGGTTACCTTTTTGCCGTTGACAATGGCCGTCGCGTCCGGCGCGAGACCGACGGCAGGGGTGGTGGAGCCGTCGGGATTGCGTTGGACGCCGGTGACGCCGCCGTTCGCATCGACGATCCAGCTCTGGCGGGTGCCCGCCTCGCTGTAGACATAGAGTCCGGCGGGTGGTTGCACCGGATTCGCGGTGTAGTTCCACTGCTTACCGCCGATCCAGAGTGTCCCGAGCACCGCCTTGCCGTCGAAGGCGCCGGTCAGTTTCGCGTCGTCTTTGCCGGTGAGCTGCAAGGACCCGTTCGTGGCGGGACCTCGCACCAGGACTCGATGCTCTTGCCGTCACAGGCATAGGCGATGGCCTTGTCGCCCGCGACGGTGATCTCGAGTGTGATGGTGCCGCCGGAGGCGAGCGGGATGGTGCCCACGTAGTCGGCCTTGCCTGGAAATGGAACAGCCGCAGTGGTGGTCGGTAGCGGCGTCTGCGTCGTGGCCACGGGGGTGGTTGTGACCACCGCATTCGTATTCGCGGCCGATGGTTCGGTGTCCTTGGACATATTGATGACCAGTAGGACGAGGCCGAGTACGGCCACTGCCGCCAGGGTGAGCCACGGTCCCAGTCGTTTCATAGGGTCTCCTCGATGCGCGGCCACCAGGCGCCGCCGTTCGCATTGACTACGTGATGAACCCGTCGAACGGTTCAAACGGGGCACTCGCGGCAGCAATTCAGCGGCGTGTCTCGAGGCGTGTCGGTTCTTACCGCCGGGTCAGTGTGGCTGGCCTGCTAGCAGGAGGAATTGGTGCTGTCGAACTGGTCTGGTGGGCAACGGCTTTGCGAGTGGCCCGCGCGCAAAACGCCTTCGTCGACTAACAGGCTTGGTGGGGTGCGGTCATGCGGTGGGCGAGCAGAAAACGCATCAGGTTGCGCTGGACATCGATGCCCTTGTCGTCCTGAACGACGCGTGCCCCTATCGCGTGCTCGGCGAGCAGCGGTGTGGTGAATTGCGCCAGTTCACATCCGCGCGGACTCTGGTAGTGCTCGACGGTGAGCGGGATCGGAAGACCCGGTCCGGCGGCGAGAACTTCCTGCCCCGTCGGCAGGTTCGGCACCGAACCCGGATCCGCGAGGTTATCGGCCTCGCGCCACTGTGCGAGGTTGGTGCGGCCGATCACGTAATTGCTGATCTCGTCGAAGAGGGTCTGCAGGAAGTATGTCGGCATCGGGCGGGCACGTGCAGCCATCGCGTCGATGATCACCTGCCCGCCGAGTTCGGAGCGATACGGCGCACCGGCCATCGGGGCGATCGCCGCGTAGAGGTCCGGGTAGTTGGCGCCCAGATTGGTGGTCATCGCGCCACCCGCGGAGTATCCGCCGAGATAGACCCGCGAGCGATCGAGTTGGAATCCTTCGATGAGCGTGGTGGTGATGCCCGCGATGATCGACGGCTCGCCGCGGCCGCGCTCGCGGTCCTCGGCCTTGTCCCAGTTCCAGCAGTAGTCTTTGTTGGCCGCTTGGTCCTGGATCGGATAGGCGAGTACGAAACCCATTTCGTCGGCGACCCGGGTGAGCGAGAACCCCCTCGGCTGGGCCTCGGTGAGCGGGTCGTTGCAACCGTGCAGGTACACCATCAGCGGCCTACCCGCACTGCTGCCCGGCGGTACATGCAGGTAGTAGCAGCGGGTGCCCGCGGCGTTGGTGTAGCAGCGTTTGTCTGCCAGGGCTTGCGCGCGCGGTGCACCGAGCAGCTGACAAGTGGTGGCGATCAGGATGGCGCCGACGACAGCGCAGAGGCGGAGCGCGGCAATTCGCACGTCGGAATTCTAGCCGGGTGCCGAGTTTGCGCCGCGATCTCGGCGGCGAGTCCGCCGAGGCGGCGGGGCGGACCCGGTCCCCCTCATCGTCGTGGTGGCCGGGTCCGCCGTGGGGGCGGCGCCTATCCGCGGGCGATGGCCTCGAAGACCAACGGATCGACGAGGGTCGACGTATCGCCGAGTTCTCGACCCTCTGCGACATCGCGGAGCAGGCGGCGCATGATTTTGCCGCTGCGGGTTTTCGGGAGTTCCGCAACGATATGGATCTCCCTCGGTCGGGCAATGGGGCTGATCTCCTGGGAGACAGCGGCTTTCAGCTCACCGATCAGCGCATCGCCGGAATTGTGCGCGCCCGCGGTGAGAATGACGAAGGCGACGATGGCCTGCCCGGTGGTCGCATCGCTCGCGCCGACCACCGCGGCCTCGGCGACCGAGGCATGTCCGACGAGCGCGGATTCGACCTCGGCGGTGGAGATCCGGTGACCGGAGACATTCATGACATCGTCGACCCGGCCGAGCACCCAGAGGTCGCCGCCGTCGTCGAACTTGGCGCCATCACCGGCGAAATACCAGCCGCGGTCGGCGAATCGGTCCCAGTACGTCTCGCGGAACCGGTCCATATCACCCCAGATACCGCGCAGCATCGAGGGCCACGGTTGATCCAGCACCAGCAGTCCGGAGCGGCCGTGCGCGAGTTCGGCGCCGTCGTCGTCGACGATCTTCGCGGAGATGCCGGGCAGCGGGGTCATCGCCGCACCCGGTTTGGTTGCCGTCACACCGGGCAGCGGGGAGATCATGATGGCGCCGGTCTCGGTCTGCCACCAGGTGTCCACGATGGGAGTCCGATTGCCGCCCAATACCTCTCGGTACCAGCGCCAGGCCTCCGGATTGATCGGCTCGCCGACGCTGCCGAGCAGTCGCAGCGAGGACAGGTCGTGCGCGTCCGGAATCTCGCGACCCCACTTCATGAAGGTCCGCACCAGGGTGGGGGCGGTGTAATAGATGGTGACGCCGTACTTTTCGATGATGTCGAAATGCCGGTGCTCATCGGGGGAGTTCGGGGTGCCCTCATAGACGACCTGGGTCGTGCGGTTGGCCAGCGGTCCGTAGACGATATAGCTGTGTCCGGTGACCCAGCCGATATCGGCGGTGCACCAGTAAACGTCCTGTCCCGCACGATGATCGAAGACGTTGTGGTGGGTATAGGCGGCCTGGGTGAGATAGCCGCCGGTGGTGTGCAGGATGCCCTTGGGTTTTCCGGTGGTGCCCGAGGTATAGAGGATGAACAGCGGATGTTCGGCGTCGAAGGCCTGCGCCTCGTGATCGGGGGACGCGTCGGTGATCGTGTCGTGCCACCACAGATCGCGGCCCTCGGTCCACGGCACCTCGATGTTGGTGCGCCGCACCACGAGTACGTGCTCGACGGTGTGCTCGCCATCGGCAAGCGCCTCGTCGACCGCGGCCTTCAGCGGTGCGGCGGTACCGCGCCGCCACTGCCCATCGGTGGTGATCACCAGACGCGCCCCGGCATCGTCGACCCGCTGGCGCAGGGCAGTCGGTGAGAATCCGGCGAATACCACCGAATGGGTGAGCCCGAGCCGGGCGCAGGCCAGCATGGCGACGATCGCCTCCGGCACCATCGGCATGTAGATGGCGACGCGATCGCCGGTCCGCAGCCCGAGCTCCGTGAAATAGTTTGCCGCCCTGGATACTTCGGCGAGTAACTCGCCATAGGTGATATCGCGGGAGTCGCCCGGCTCGCCCTCCCAATGGATGGCCACCTGCTCGCCGTACCCGTCGAGTACGTGCCGGTCCACACAGTTGTAGGCGACATTGAGTTTGCCGTCGACGAACCATTTCGCGACCGGCGCGTCGCTCCAGTCGAGGACCCGGGTCCACGGCCGATGCCAATGCAACCGTCGAGCCTGTTCGGCCCAGAACTCCAGCCGATCCGCGGCGGCGCGATCGTACAGTGCCGCATCGGCATTGGCGCTCGCGGCGAATGCCGCATCCGGCGGGTAGGTGGTCGGGTCGGTGGTTGCACTGGTCAACGTCGATCTATCCTCTCGAAACAACAAGGGCGGCAAGCTCAGTCGGATTCGGTCAGTGCACGACCGCCTTCTCCGCGCCGACACCGGTGAGCGAGCGAACCTCCATCTCGGCCTGCTTCGCCGGATCCTCCGGCTTACGCCCGCCCAGGAAGGTGCCGACCACACCGAGTACGAAAGCAAGTGGGATGGAGACGATTCCCGGATTCGACAGCGGGAACCAATCGAAATCCGATCCCGGAATCATCGAGGTCTTCGTCCCGGATACCGCGGGGGAGAACACGATCAGCACAATGGTCGAGATCAGGCCGCCGTACATGCTGAACAGGGCGCCGGTGGTGTTGAACCGCTTCCAGAACAGCGAGTACACGATGGTCGGCAGATTCGCCGCCGCCGCGACCGCGAAGGCCAGCGCCACCAGGAAGGCGATGTTCTGGCCGTTGGCCAGGATGCCGAGGCCGATGGCCAGCGCACCGATCACCACCGCGGTGATCCGGGATACCCTGACCTGCTTGTTCTCGTCGACCTGCCCCTTCTTGATCACGCTCGCGTAGATATCGTGCGCGAACGATGCCGATGCGGTGATGGTCAGGCCCGCGACGACCGCGAGGATGGTGGCGAACGCGACCGCGGAAATGATGCCGAGCAGGATTACGCCGCCGAGTTCGAAGGCCAGCAACGGCGCCGCCGAATTCTGCCCGCCCGCCGCGGCGAGAATGCGATCCGGTCCGACAATGGCGGCCGCACCATAACCGAGCACCAGGGTGAACAGGTAGAACGCACCGATCAGGCCGATCGCCCAAACCACCGAGCGCCGTGCCTCTTTCGCGGTCGGCACCGTGTAGAAGCGCATCAGTACATGCGGCAGACCCGCGGTGCCGAGCACCAGCGCCAGGCCGAGCGAGACGAAGTTCAGCTTGGAGGTCGCGCTGCCGCCGTATTGGGCGCCGGGGGCGAGCACGTCACGGGCGGCTACGCCCTTGGTCTTGGAACCGTGCACCGCATCCTGTGCCGAGCCGAGGATGTCGGAAAAGTTGAAGCCGAACTTGGCGAACACCATCACCGTCATCAGCGCCGCGCCGGTGATGAGCAGCACCGCCTTGATGATCTGCACCCACGTGGTGCCCTTCATGCCACCGACCAGCACGTACACGATCATCAGCACGCCGACGACGGCAATGACGATGCTCTGTCCGGTCTTATCGGAGATATCGAGCAGCAGCGCGACCAGACCGCCCGCGCCCGCCATCTGCGCGAGCAGATAGAACAGTGAGACCGCGAGCGTGGTCAGCGCGGCGGCGGTGCGGACCGGGCCTTCTTTGAGCCGGAAGCTCAGCACATCGGCCATGGTGAATTTACCGGTGTTCCTGAGCATTTCGGCGACCAGCAGGAGTGCGACCAGCCAGGCCACCAGGAAGCCGATCGAGTACAGGAACCCGTCGTAGCCGTATACCGCGATCGCGCCCGCGATGCCGAGAAAGCTTGCGGCGGAAAGGTAATCGCCCGCGATGGCAATGCCGTTCTGCGGGCCGGTGAAGCCGCGGCCGCCGGTGAAATAGTCGGCGGCGGTGCGATTATTGCGGCTGGCCCGGATCACCACGATCATCGTGATCGCCACGAACAGGCCGAATATGGCGATATTCGCGGCCGGGTTGCCGACCTTCTCGGCGGCGGACAGATATTGGATGCTCACGCCTGGTCTCCCTCGAGGTAGTTGCGGATCGACGCGGCGCGCGGATCCAGTTCCTTGTTGGCGAACCGGACATACAGCCAGGTGATCACGAACGTCGAGACGAATTGCCCGAGGCCGAGCAGCAGGCCGAGATTGACATTGCCGATGACCTCGGTGGCCATGAAGTCGTGCGCGTAGGCGCCGAGCAACACATAGCTCAGGTACCAGACCAGGAACAGTGCGGTCATCGGAAAGATGAAGCGGCGCAACCGGCTTCGCAATTCCTGGAACTGGGGACTCGACTGGACGGCGGCGAAATCCTCCGCTGTCGGCGTGCGCCGCGGTGGCGTGCCATCTTTGTCGAGGTCGATACTGGTCATCGCAGGGTCCTAGCGTGTGACGTGACTTACTGTCCGCCGACCATAAGGGGACCCTCGTGAGGGATTCATGATGTGGCGTGGATCACTCTGTGAAGGCGCCGGTTTGTGCGGTGAACGGTCGGCCTGCCGCGACGAACGGTCAGCGGCTCAGACCGATGGCGCGCTCCCGGTCCGCGCCCATACCCAGCCGCTCCGGCGCGTGCATTCGGACGAAGATGCGCCCGATCGTGCGAGCGTTCTGACCGCGCGTCAGCACGCTGACCAGGATCATCGACGCGAATGCCAGCGGTACGCTGAGCGCCGCCGGATAGCTGAGGACGGCCGCGAGCCAGCCGTCCGCGAGCTCGTCGGAAATGCCGCCGGTCACCGAAACCGCGGTCGCACCGCCCGCCGCCAGACCGCCCACGATCAGTCCGGTGGCCGCGCCCTTCGCCGTCAGACCGCGCCACCAGATGCCCAGCACCAGCAGCGGGCACAGGGTCGAGGCCGCGACCGAAAAGGCGAGGGCGACAGTGCGGGACAGATCCAACGAGACCACCATGATCGAAACACCAAGGGGCACGGCACCGGCGAATACCGCGGCGGCCCGGAAGTCACGAATCCGTCCGCGCAGCATATCCGTGCTGAGCACACCCGCGATGCTGACCAACAGCCCGGACGAAGTGGAAAGAAATGCCGCGATCGCACCCGCCGCGGCCAGTGCCGCCAGCAGTTGTCCCGGCAGGCCCGCCAGCACTGATCCGGGCAGCAGCACCACGGCGGCATCGGAGGTGCCGGTGATCAGCAACTGCGGCACGTACAGCCGCGCGAAAACCCCCAGCAGAATGGGGAAGAGGTAGAACACTCCGACCAGGCCGATCACCGCGAGTGCGGTCGTGCGCGCCGCGCGGCCATCGGGATTCGTATAGAACCGCACCAATACGTGCGGAAGTCCCATTGTGCCCAGGAAAGTGGCGATGATCAGCGAATACACCTGGTAGGTGGGATGGGAGCCGCCGAATCCGCCGCCGGGCGCCAGCCAGGCCGCACCGTCCGTCGGCGCTCCGGCCACCACCGGGACGGTGGAGCCCGCCTCCAGGGTCAGTTCGGTGCCCGCCGCCAGTTCGTGTGCGCCGGGTGTGAGCAGGACCGGACCGTCCACCGTGCGATCGTCGAGTGTTCCGGTGATCGAAACCTGTTGCGGCGCACCGACCTGCACGATGACGCCGGTGCTGACATCCACGGTGGTGCGCTCGGTGACCACCGGGGGAGCAGGTGTGCCGAGTTCGCGGTCCTCGGCCAGGAAATGTCCGAGCAGCACCAGTGCCGGAATCGCCACCGCGGTCAGCTTCAGCCAGTACTGGAAGGCCTGCACCAGTGTGATCGACCGCATGCCGCCGCCGGCCACATTCGCGATGATGATCGCGCCGACCGCCACCGCGCCGACCCATTTCGGCACATTCAGCAGGATGTGCAGCGTGAGCCCCGCGCCCTGGAACTGCGGAATGAGATACACCCCGCAGACCAGCACCACCACGACCGCCGCCAGTCTGCGCAGCCGCAGCGAGCCGAGCCGGAACTCCGCGAAATCGGGCACGGTGTACGCGCCCGACCGGCGCAGCGGCGCGGCCACGAACAGCAGTAGTCCGAGGTATCCGGCGGTGAACCCGACCGGATACCAGAGCGCGTCCGCGCCATATTTCGCAATCAGTCCCGCGACCCCGAGAAATGAAGCGGCCGAGAGGTATTCGCCGGAGATCGCGGCCGCGTTCCAGCGCGGCCCGACGCTGCGTGAGGCGACCAGGAAGTCGGAGGTGGTGCGCGCCAATCGAACACCGTAGACGCCGATCGCGACCGTGGCGAGGGCGGCGAACAGCAAGGCGAAAACCGTGAGTGCTGGTGTTGTGGCGGGGGACATGAATGTCAGTCCTCGGCCAATTCCAGGAAGTCCTGCTCATTGCGTTCGGCGAGTCGGACGTACAGCCGTCCTGCGCCATACAGCACCGGATACACGCCAATGCCGAGCAGTAACCACGGCAGCCGTACCCCGAGCAGAACGAACGATCCCACCGACCCGAGCCGGAAAAGCACCGGAAGCGAACACAATACGAGCACCATGACCAACCCCACCCGCACCGCCAACCCCAACTGCGCCCGAATCAGCCCGCCGATCAGCGCCTCGCCGATCTCGGTCTGCTCGACCACCTCGGTGCGGGTCCGTACGCGTCGCGCACCGCGGCGTTCGGCGAGTACGACGCGCTGTCTGGTCGGACGCTGTGGAGTGGTCACGGATTCGTCCACTGCTGTCGCGGCCCGTGCACCAGCCGCTGCTTCAGCTCGCGCACTTGCCGACGGCTCACCGGCAACTCCACCGCTGCGGCCTTGCCGTCGGCCCGCAGCCGCACCACCGTTCCGGTACCGACCGTGCGCAGCCCGGTCACCAACCGCAGCGCGACCAGATAAGACCGGTGCACCCGCAGGAATCCGGCGTTCTCCCACCGGGATTCCAACGCCGACAACGGAATCCGCACCAGATGCGAGCCGCCGCTGGTGTGCAGTCGGGCATAGTCGCCCTCCGCCTCCACCCAGCTCACACTCGACCGGTGTACCAGCGTGGTGACCCCACCCAGTTCGACCGGAATCACCTCATTGGGGTCGGTGCGCGGGGCCGTGACAGCCGGGGACGGTGTCGCGCGTGCCGTGATGATCCGCCGCACCGCCTCCGCCAACCGCGCCTCCCGCAGCGGTTTGAGCAGATAGTCCACCGCACCCAGATCGAATGCCGCGATCGCCTGGTCATCGTGGGCCGTCACGAAGACCACCGCGGGCGGGTTCGCGAACTCGGACAGGATGCCGGCCAACTCCATGCCGTCCAGCCCGGGCATATTGATATCGAGGAACACCGCATCGATGGGATGCGCCCGCATCAGCCGCAATGCGCTGGTCGCATCGCCGGCGTTGTGGATTTCACCGACCCCCGGCTGCGCGCGCAGCAAATACACCAGCTCGTCCAGAGCGGGCTTCTCGTCGTCCACGGCGAGCACGCGCAGTGCGGCGGCGGACTGGTCGGTGGTCCGGGTCACAGTCGTTCCATCGTAAGCGGAGCCTCTTCACCATTGACCTGGATGTCGTTACCGGGCCGCACGCGCGTTCGTCGGTGGAGCCGTGCGGTCGCGCGGGAGCCGGGTGCCGTGCGGAGCAGGCGTGTGTGGTCAGGCCTGGATGCCGGCGCGGAACTTCGGGACGCGCAGGCTCACCTTGGTGCCCGCGCCGGGGGCGGTCTCCACGATCAGGCCGTAGTCGTTGCCGAAGGTCGCCCGCAGCCGGTCGTCGACATTGGCCAGGCCCACATGGGCGGATTCGCCGGAACCCGCTGGGCCGGTTCCGGTTTCGATGGCGTCGAGGGCACCGGAGCGCAGCAGATCCGGATCCATCCCGATTCCGTCGTCTTCGACGCTGATCACACAGTCGGTACCCGCATCGGTCGCGACAATGGTCACCGTGCCGCCGCGCGTCGCCCCGGCCAAACCGTGCCGAACCGCGTTCTCCACCAACGGTTGCAGCGCCAGGAACGGCAGTACGACGCCGAGCACTTCCGGTGCGATCTGCAACCGAACCTGCAGGGCATCACCGAACCGGGCGCGTTCCAGAGCCAGATACCGCTCGATATTGCGCAGTTCGTCGGAGAGCAACGTGAATTCGCCCGCGGCACGGAAGGAATATCGGGTGAAGTCCGCGAACTCCAGGATCAGCTCGCGCGCCCGATCCGGATCGGTACGTACGAAGGACGCAACGGTATTCAGCGCGTTATAGATGAAATGCGGGCTGATCTGGGCCCGCAACGCACGCACCTCGGCCCGATCGAGGCGGGCCCGCGAGGCGTCCAGTTCCGCCAATTCCAGCTGCCCGCAGGCGTATCGCGCCACCTCCGCGACCGCACCCAGCCGTCCTGGCTCCGGCTTTCCCGTGGTCACCACCCCCAAAGCCCCAGCCACCCCGCCATTTTCGATGAGCAGCGGCTGTGCGATCAGTGTTCGCCCGGCATGTTCACTGCGACCAGGCCCCGACACCAGCACCGGTCGCTCGGTCGCCACCGCCCGCCTGGCCGCATCGGCGAACGGTTCGGCCAGATCCGAATGCGGCCCGTCCCAAGCCAGCAGCGTGCCATCCGGATCGGCGACGCCCAACGCGTCGGCACCGGTGAGTGTCCGCAGATGCGGCGCGGCCTCCTGGGCGGACCGATCGTTCAACCCCTGCCGCAACGGGCGCGCGGCCAGCGAGGCCGTATGCAGTGCGCTGTACACCGCCCGCTCGGCCGGAGTGGTCACCGCTCGCCCGGTCCGCGACCAGACCAGCAGCGCGCCGACGATCAATACCGCCCCGGCGACAACCGCCACACCGGCGGTCGTCATCGCGTGCTCACCGAACGTCTCCGCCACCTCATCGCCTGATTATCGCGGCGGTCCCCCCGAATCCGCGCCCAACAGTGCCGATCGGCCCAACAGCACCAGCAGACTCATCGCCGATCGGCCCGACAGCACCAGCAGACTCAGCGCCGATCGGTCCTATAGCGCCTGCAGAATCCGGGCCCGGCTGCGCCGATCGAACTGAAGGCACCACCAGACCCGCTGGGGCCGGTTGCCGACTTGCGGAGCCCAGGGGTCCTGCCGGATACAGTCGTGTCCATGACCGCGGGCTACTCCGGGACGCCGCTGGCGAAGAAGATCGGAATCAAATCCGGCCACCGTGTAGTGCTGCGGCATGCGCCCGCAGGCTGGCAGATTCCGGATCTACCACCGGAGGTCGCGATCGCCACCGATGAGCCCGAGTCCGCGGATGTCGTCCTCGCTTTCTTTCGCGAACTTGCCGACCTGGCCGACGAGGCCCCGGAACTGGCCGCCGCGCTGAGGCGGGGCGCGATGCTGTGGATCGCCTGGCCGCGCAAAGCGGGCGGGCACGTCAGCGATATCACCGAGAACGATCTGCGCGAGCTGCTGCTGCCCATCGGCGTCGTCGATGTGAAGGTGGCCGCGTTCGACAACGATTGGTCCGGTTTGAAATTCGTCTGGCGCAAGCGCGCTTGATCGAGGGCTCGCGTAGTGTCGAGCGATCCGCGGACCACCCCACTGTCGCGGAAATCGGACAGCCGCAATGCTGGGTCGCGAGACGCGCCGGTGATCTTCACCACCGACACGCCGAGCACCTGCGTCAGCCCGGCGCGGGAAGCCGAACTCGTCGGTGGGGACCCCTAGAATCGCTACACCAACCCCCGTCGAGACCTTGGGAGGAAGGACCGTCTTGGCCGCCTCGTCCGGATCGTTCGTTCACCTGCACAACCACACCGAGTACTCCATGCTCGATGGTGCGGCCAAAATCTCTCCGCTCTTCGCCGAGGCGAACCGGCTGGGAATGAACGCGGTCGGGATGACCGACCACGGCAATATGTACGGGGCTTCGGAGTTCTACAACTCCGCCAAGAAGGCCGGTATCAAGCCGATCATCGGCATCGAGGCCTACATCGCGCCGGGTTCCCGGTTCGACACCAAGCGCGTGCAGTGGGGTGATCCCAGCCAGAAGGGCGACGACGTCTCCGGTTCCGGCGCCTACACGCATATGACCATGGTCGCGGAGAACGCGACCGGCCTGCACAACCTGTTCAAGCTGTCCTCGCTCGCCTCGCTGGAAGGTCAGCTCGGCAAGTGGGCGCGCATGGACGAGGAGATCATCGCCGAGCACGCCGCGGGCATCATCGCCACCACCGGCTGCCCCTCGGGTGAGGTGCAGACCCGCCTGCGCCTCGGCCACGACCGCGAGGCCCTCGAGGCCGCGGCCAAATGGCAGGAGATCTTCGGACCGGACAATTTCTTCCTCGAGATCATGGACCACGGCCTGTCCATCGAGCGCCGAGTCCGCGAGGGGCTGCTCGAGATCGGCAAGAAGCTCGGGATCCGGCCGCTGGCCACCAACGACTGCCACTACGTCACCAAGGACGCCTCGACCAACCACGAGGCCCTGCTGTGCATCCAGACCGGTAAAACACTCAGTGACCCAACGCGTTTCAAGTTCGACGGTGACGGTTACTACCTGAAGTCCGCGGAGGAGATGCGGGCGATCTGGGATATGGAGGTGCCCGGCGCCTGCGATTCCACCCTGTTGATCGCCGAGCGAGTGCAGTCCTACGACGAGGTGTGGCAGCACCGCGACCGGATGCCGATCTTCCCGGTGCCGGAGGGATATGACCAGGCCAGCTGGCTGCGCCGCGAGGTCGACCTCGGGCTGCAGCGCCGCTTCCCGGACGGCGCGCCCCAGGACTATCTGGACCGGGCCCAGTACGAGATCGGCGTCATCCTGGAGATGGGCTTCCCGGCCTACTTCCTCGTCGTCGGCGACCTGATCAACCACGCCCGTGACGTCGGCATCCGGGTCGGTCCCGGCCGTGGTTCCGCGGCCGGTTCGCTGGTCGCCTACGCGCTCGGTATCACCAATATCGACCCGATTCCGCACGGTCTGCTCTTCGAGCGCTTCCTCAATCCCGAGCGCGTCTCGATGCCCGATATCGATATCGACTTCGACGATCGCCGCCGCGGTGAGATGGTCCGCTACGCGAGTGAGAAGTGGGGCACCGACCGGGTCGCCCAGGTCATCACCTTCGGCACCATCAAGACAAAGGCCGCCATCAAGGACTCCGCGCGAGTGCTGTTCGGCCAGCCCGGATTCGCCATCGCCGACCAGATCACCAAGGCGCTGCCGCCGCCGATCATGGCCAAGGACATCTCGGTGTCCGGCATCACCGATCCGGAGCACGAGCGGTACAAAGAGGCCGCCGAGGTGCGCGAACTCATCGCGAGCAATCCGGATGTCGCGAAGATCTACGAAACCGCGCGCGGCCTCGAGGGCCTGATCCGCAATGCGGGTGTGCACGCCTGCGCGGTCATCATGTCCTGTGATCCGCTCACCGACGCGATCCCGGTCTGGAAGCGGCCCCAGGACGGTGCGCTCATCACCGGTTGGGACTATCCGTCGTGTGAGGCCATCGGCCTGCTGAAGATGGACTTCCTCGGTCTGCGCAACCTGACCGTGATCGGCGACGCGCTGGAGAACATCCAGGCCAACCGCGGCATCGACCTGGATATGGACCGGCTGCCGCTCGACGATTCGCGCACCTACGAATTGCTTTCGCGCGGTGACACGCTCGGCGTGTTCCAGCTCGATGGTGGGCCCATGCGCGATCTGCTGCGCCGCATGCAGCCGACCGCGTTCGAGGACATCGTGGCCGTCGGCGCGCTGTATCGCCCCGGCCCGATGGGCATGAACGCGCACAACGACTACGCCGACCGCAAGAACGACCGGCAGGAAGTCAAGCCGATCCATCCGGAGCTGGAGGAGCCGCTCAAGGACATCCTCGGCGAGACCTACGGCCTGATCGTCTACCAAGAGCAGATCATGCACGTCGCGCAGAAAGTGGCCGGCTACTCGCTCGGTCGAGCAGATATTCTGCGCCGCGCGATGGGTAAGAAGAAGGCCGAGGTGCTGGCCGCGGAGTTCGAGGGCTTCGAGGAGGGCATGCAGGCCAACGGATATTCCAAGGCGGCCATCAAGGCGCTGTGGGACACCATCCTTCCGTTCGCCGGTTACGCGTTCAACAAATCGCACGCCGCCGCCTACGGTCTGATCTCCTACTGGACCGCATATCTCAAGGCGAACTATCCCGCCGAATATATGGCGGCCCTGCTCACCTCCGTCGGCGACGATAAGGACAAGGCCGCGGTCTATCTGTCCGATTGCCGCCGCCTCGCGATCACCGTGCTGCCGCCGGATGTCAACGAATCCGAGATGAACTTCGCATCGGTGGGTAAGGACATCCGCTTCGGCCTCGGCGCGGTGCGTAATGTCGGCGCGAATGTCGTCACCTCGATCATCCAGGCGCGCAAGGAGAAGTCGAAGTTCACCGATTTCTCGGACTATCTGAACAAGATCGACGCCATCGCCTGCACCAAGAAGGTCACCGAATCCCTCATAAAGGCAGGCGGATTCGACTCGCTCGGGCATCCGCGCAAGGGTCTGCTGCTGATCCACTCCGATGCCATCGATGCGGTGATGTCCACCAAGAAGGCCGAGGCGATCGGCCAGTTCGACCTGTTCGGCGGGCTGGACGACGGCGACGAGTCGGTGGCCTCGGTCTTCAATGTCAAGGTGCCAGAGGAGGAGTGGGAGACCAAGCACAAGCTGGCGCTGGAGCGGGAAATGCTCGGCCTGTATGTGTCCGGACATCCGCTCAACGGTGTCGAACATGTTCTTGCGGCACAGGCGGATACGGCGATTCCGGCCATTCTCGAAGGTGATATCAAGGACGGCGCCCAGGTGACCATCGGCGGCATTCTCGCCTCGGTCAACCGTCGCATCAATAAGAATGGTCTGGCCTGGGCCTCGGCACAGATCGAGGATCTGACCGGTGGTATCGAGGTGCTGTTCTTCCCACAGGCATATTCGGTGTACGGCGCGGATGTGGTGGAGGATGCGGTCGTCCTGGTGAAGGCCAGGGTGTCGGTGCGCGATGACCGGATCTCCTTGATCGCCAACGATCTCGCCGTCCCGGACCTCTCCTCGATCGGTGTGGCCAAGCCGCTGGCGGTCGTCATGCCGACGCGGCTGTGCACGCCCGACAAGATCGGCGAACTCAAGCGCATTCTGTCCAGACATCCGGGCACCGCGGACGTCCATGTCCGCCATGTGGGCGCACGCGACAATACGTCGCTGTGGAAATTGGATGACAGCCTGCGGGTTTCACCGTCCTCGGCGTTGATGGGTGACCTGAAGGCGCTGCTCGGTCCAGGCTGCCTCGCGGGCTGATGCTGTTCGTATGAATCGGTAGCGTCGGCGATTGCGGCGGCTCCCTGCATGTTCTCGTGTCGCCGCCGCCCGCCTCGACGGTATCGTCCGCAGCACTGTGATGGCCGCCAGCGACCGCCGCATCTCGGATGTCGTGCGTGCTTTCGGCGCGACCTCAGCGCGAAGACTGTGCGCGGCCCCGAGCAGTCCACTGGGACAGGGCGAAATGCCCGATTGTCCGAGCCCGTACATGGGTTCGGACAATTGCGGCGACGGCGAAGATCGGGCAGTCCGCGCGGTATTCACTGTCGGCGGGGTCCGGTCGAGAAGCGTTGCGATGGTGCGTATTCAGACCGTGAGTCCGACCATCGCGCAATCCACCAGGCTGACCCTCGGGGCCTGCTGGGCCAAGCGGTGTAGCGCAGCCACCCAACCAACGGCGGCCAGTGCCGCGACCGCGAGGACAACGTCGATCCGGGCGATAACGTCTATCTGGAGCTACGCGTTCAGACAGTAAGTTCGGCCACTGTCCGATCCGCGGGGCTGATCGTCTCGACTTGCTGGGGTCGGCGGTGTAGTGCGGCCGCCCAAGCGACGGTGGCCAGTGCCGCGAAGCCGAGGGCAACACCGATCCAGGCGACCGAGGGGTAGTCGAGGTTGCCGCCGATGGCCAGGCCACCGAGCCACGGGCCGACCGTGATGCCGACATTGAACGCGGAGAAGTTGACCGCGGTGGCGAGGGTTGGTGCAGCCCCGGCCAGCGCGAATACGCGGGTGTTCAGGGCGGGATTCGTGGCGAATCCGAAAGCGCCCAATAGGAAAACGAGGAGTACGACCGGCGCGGGCATCGTTGCGGTCAGTGCCAGCACTGCTGAGATGATGATCAACCCGATCATGCCGACGGTCAGTACTCGGAATGGATGGGCATCGGCTGCTCGGCCGCCGACCGTGATGCCGATCAGCGCGCCGATTCCGTACAGCGTGAGTACCAAGGGAATCCAGCTCTCCGCGATTCCGGTGGTGCGGGACAGGAGCGCGCCGAGATAGGCGAAGATCACCAATAGCGCGCCGGTCGAGAGCGCGGTTGTGCTGTAGGACAGCCAGAGGCGCGGATTGATCATCGTGCGCAGTTCGCGGCGCAGGTTCGGCACCTCGGCGGGACGTCCGCCCGGAATCTTGGCCGCTACCCCAGCCATGGCCAGCGCGGAGAGGATGGCGACCGCCCAGAACGCGGCCCGCCAGCCCAAGTGCTGGCCGATCACCGTACCTGCCGGGAGCCCGGCGATATTGGCCACGGTCAGCCCACCCGCGACAATGCTCATTGCCCGACCACGCGCGTTCTCCGGTACCAGACTCAGCGCCGTGGTCGCGGCGACCGCCCAGAATCCGGCGTAGACGAATGCGCCGACCACCCTGGTTCCGAAGAGCACCCAGTAGCCCGGGGTCAACGCGGCCACCACATGCGCGGCGATGAACACCCCGAGAAAGACCAGCAGTGCGGTGCGGCGTGGCCAGCGCAGGGTGATTACGGCCAGCGCGGGCGCGCCCACGAGCATGCCCAGTGCGAATGCCGAAATCAGCAGGCCCGCTTGGGGGATCGAGACGCCGAGATCGGCGGCCATTTGAGTGAGCAGGCCGGAGAGCATCAGCTCCGAGGTGCCCTGGGCGAATATCGATAGCCCGAGTACGTAGACGGCGAATGGCATCCCTGCGGTCCTCTCTTATTTTGGATTGATCGGTTCAAAATTGAGGCAGAAAGTAACGGCGGTGTGCTGCTCGGGGCGAACGCTGTGCCAAGCCACTTCACGGCGCGCTGGTGGTCTGGTTCCGGCTATTGCCTCACGTTCGCGTGAACGGAATCCGTTGCAGCGGTGGCGCCAGCGGACAGCCGCCTCGCAAGTCCTCTGAACGTTGGTGGGCCGAAGTCAGAGGACGCTCAATGCGGTCGTGGCGATCGCCTCCAGGGTTCCCTTATCGGCTCCACCCCGCGCCGCGACGCGCATACCGCTGATCGTGGTGATCACGAAATGGGCCAGCGTGCGGGCATCTTTGCCCGCATCGATCTCGCCGGACCGCTGGCCGGCGCGGATAACCGTGGTCAGTGCGTCGAGCCTGCGCTCCAGGTCGGCGTGCAATGTCGCCGCCACCTCCGGATCGCGCGGCGCCAACTCGACCGTCGAGTTCACCACCAGGCAGCCGATGGGATCGTCGGCCGGTGCGTCGATGGTCTGGCGCAGTAGCGTCCGGATCTTCGCCCGCGCGGGCAGGTCGCCGTCGAGCACTTCGAAGATCGAGGCGTTCTTGCTGCTCATATACCGCCGCAGTGCCCGGTCGAACAGTTCGTGCTTACTGGTGAAGGTGTTGTAGATGCTGCTGCGGCCCAGACCTGTTGCGTCACAGAGGTCTTGGGTCGAGGTGCCCTCGTAGCCCGCGGACCAGAACGCCCGCATGGCCGCGTCCACCGCCCGGTCCTCGTCGAATGCCTTCGGTCGTGCCATGCGTTCAAGCTAGCATGTTTTGAACTAATTGGTCCAATATGGATCGGACTACGGCGAGACCGCGACTCCGAGCGACAGCGCGGCGAGGAATTTGGGCCCGTCCGCATAGAACTCGTCGAGCTCGCGGATCTCGAATCCGGCGCTCTCGACGGTGCCACGAATATCGCGATCGAGATTGCAGCCGCCCGCAATCGCCTTCTCGATCGGATTCAACCGGTGCTGCCACGTCTGGACGCCCGGATCCGGCGCGAGCCCGTGTTCGACGAAATGCAGGGTTCCGCCAGGAACGAGCACCCTGCGCACCTCGGCCAGCGCGGCCGCGATATTCGGAATGGTGCACATCGTCCAGGTCGAGAGTGCGGAGTCGAAGCTGTTATCGGCGAAGGGCAGCGACTGGCCGTCGAGTCCGGCGCGTTCGATCGGCACGGTGGCCTTGGCCAGCCGCTTGTCCGCCAGGCGCCAGCCGAGATCGGCGGGTTCCACGGCGCTGATCGACTCGACGGTAGCCGGATAGAACGGGATATTCAGTCCCGATCCGAAGCCGAGCTCCATCACCCGCCCGTGCAGTCCGGCGCAGGCGCGCTCGCGCTGCGGATTGTTCATCTTGGCCCCGCAGACCAGATTCACCAGCCGCGGCACGAACTGATCGTTGTAGATGCCCACGTACCCACTCTGTCAGGATCCGCGCGCCGCGGGCAATGGTCAGTCGGTCGGAAAGGGCGCGTCATGTGTCGGCGGGCCGTGCGATCGCCGACATGCGATGCTGGCTCGGTGACCCTGTTCGAGGTATGGGCCCCGCGACCGGAACGGGTGCGCATCGAGGTCGATGGCGCCGTACATCCGATGACAAGGTCGCCTGACGGTTGGTGGCGGGCAGATGTGCACGCCGTACCGGGTACGCGCTACGGCTACCTGCTCGACGACGACCCGACCGTCCTGCCCGACCCGCGCTCGGCGCGCCAGCCCGACGGCGTGCACGGCCGCTCGGCGCTGCATGCCCTCGATCCGGCCGGGTGGACCGATGCCAACTGGACCGGCCGCCTTTTGGCGGGCGCGATCATCTACGAACTGCATCTGGGCACCTTCACCCCCGAGGGCACCTTCGACGCCGCCGTCGAGCGCCTCGACCACCTCGTCGAGCTCGGCGTAACCATGGTCGAGTTGATGCCGGTCAATGCCTTCGACGGCAGCCACAACTGGGGCTACGACGGTGTGCTCTGGTATGCGGTCCACGAGCCCTACGGCGGACCCGATGGTTTGCAGCGCTTCGTGAATGCCTGCCACGCAAGGGGTTTGGCGGTCGCCCTCGATGTCGTCCACAACCATCTCGGTCCCTCCGGCAACTATCTGCCCCGCTTCGCGCCCTATCTGACCGAAGGCCGCAATACCTGGGGACAGAGCCTCAATCTCGACGGTCCCGACTCGGATCCGGTGCGCCGCTTCATAATCGAGAACGCCCTGCGCTGGCTGCGCGATTTCCATATCGACGCACTGCGACTCGACGCGGTGCACGCACTCGTCGACCGCACCGCCACCCACCTGCTCGCCGAACTGGCCGCCGACACCGAATCCCTTGCCGCACATGTGCGCAGGCCGCTGACATTGATCGCGGAGAGCGACCTCAACGATCCGCGGCTCATCACCCCGCGCGCGGCAGGCGGCTACGGGCTGACCGGTCAATGGAACGACGACCTGCACCATGCGGTGCACACCGCGGTTTCCGGTGAACGCCAGGGCTACTACGCCGATTTCGGTTCGCTGCGCTGCCTGGCCCAGACGCTGACGCGCGGATTCTTCCACGCCGGAACGTATTCCAGCTTCCGCGGTCGCACACACGGCCGTCCGATCGACACCCGGCTCGTCCCGGCGAGCGCATTGCTCGCCTATACCTGCACCCATGATCAGATCGGCAATCGGGCGATCGGGGACCGTCCCAGCGCCTACCTGACCGACGGGCAGCTGGCGATCAAAGCCGCATTGGTGCTGTTCTCGGCATACACGCCCATGCTGTTCATGGGCGAAGAGTGGGGCGCGCGCACCCCGTTCCAGTTCTTCACCTCGCACACAGATCCAGTGATCGCGGCCGCCACCGCCACCGGCCGCAAGGGCGAATTCGCCGAACACGGCTGGGACAGCGCCGAGATTCCGGACCCGCAGGATCCCGAAACCTTCCTGC
Source organism: Nocardia sp. NPDC102475 (assembly GCF_055584605.1). Lineage (NCBI taxonomy): Bacteria > Bacillati > Actinomycetota > Actinomycetes > Mycobacteriales > Nocardiaceae > Nocardia > Nocardia sp. NPDC102475. The sequence continues at coordinate 164,045 of NZ_JBVJLS010000017.1, forward strand.
GGTCGAAGCTGAATTGGTCCGAACTCGAACATAATCGACACACACGGCTGCTGTCCTGTTATAGAAAGCTGATCGGTTTGCGACGCGAGCGAGCCGAAATAACGGACTCGCGGCTCACGCACGTATCTGTCGACTATGACGAGAATGCCCGCTGGATCGCGGTGCGCCGGGGCCCGCTGACGTTGGTGTGCAATCTCTCCGAAGAGCAGGTCAGCGTGCCTATCGCTGGTCTTTCGCTGCTGTCTTGGGAACCCGCGACCGAAGGCGTCTCCGCGACGGAGATACCGGGCCACTCGTTCGTGATACTCGCGGGCGCATAGCAGAACCCCAGGTCGGAAAGCGGTTACCGAAAACCTCCTGAATATAACTGTCCGAGACACAATATTGCCGAGTGTGACCAGCGCCATTACCTTTGGAATATGAGCAACGTGGCTTCACCCGGGGACCTAGCGAATCTCCCCGATGGGGTGGGTGGCAGTGCCGCCACCGAATTCGCACCATTGGTACGCGCATTCGCGAAGGTCTTCGGGCGCCGTCGGGGGGCGGGCGGCGCGTTGGCCGTCCATCTGCACGGTGAGCCGCTGGTCGATATCTGGACCGGGAGCGCGGGTGACAAACCCTGGAGCCAGCACACCGGCGCGATCATCTTCTCCGCCACCAAGGGCATCACCGCGACGGTCATCCACCGGCTGGCCGATCGGGGTCTGCTCGACTACGAAGCGCCGATGGCCGAGTACTGGCCGGAGTTCGGCCAGAACGGCAAGGGCGATATCACCATTCGTCAGGTGATGACGCACAGCGCGGGACTCGGTGGCCTCAACCCGATCGCGGCCGGGCTCGAGGATGTGCTCGACCACCAGTTGATGGAGCGACGTCTCGCCGCCGCGAAACCCGATCGTCTGCTCGGCACTCCGGCCTATCACGCGCTCACCTTCGGTTGGCTGCTCGCCGGATTGGCCCGCGCCATCACCGGCCAGGGGATGGCGGAGCTGTTCCGCACCGAGGTCGCCGAACCGCTCGGCATCGACGGTCTGCACCTGGGCAGGCCGTCCGCGCAATCGTCGACCGTCTACGCGCCGTTGGCGGGATCCCAGCTCAGTCTGATCGGAAAGCCGGTCAGCACAAGGGTTTTGGGTCGCAGCTATGGTCTGCCCGGTGCGCTCGGCGCGGCCGCGCGGTGCCTGTTCCTGCCCGGACTGGAGACCATCCTGGAGGGTGAAATCCCGCCGATCCTCGATACCGAACTCGGTGCGGGCAACGGCGTCTGCACCGCCCCCGCGCTGGCCACCATGTACGGCGCGCTTGCCAATGGCGGCATGGCGGGCGGCGTACAGTATCTGACGCCGCAAACCATCAAGGCGCTCAGTCGAATTCGGACCTACCGGCTCGACCGCACCCTGTTCTACGCGCCGATGCTCTGGCGCCTCGGCTATCACTCACTACCGATGCCGCGCGCACACGGCGGCTTCGGTCATATCGGCCTCGGCGGCTCCTTCGGCTGGGCCGAACCCCGCCTCGGCCTCTCCGTCGGATTCGTCCACAATCGCCTCTCGGCCGCGCAGCTGAGCATCGACCAGGCCGCGGCCGGTTGGCTGTTGCCGATGGTCATGACGGGCGTGCGCGCGACCCGCCGGTCCGTCACCGTGGTGGAGACGCCAGAGGCTGCATAAACGCTGGAACTGGCCGCGCGGACGATGTCCGCGCGGCCGCAGCGGGCTCTCTAGGTGAGGTAGCGGTAGGCCGGGGAGCCCGGATCCAATCGCTCGCACTGGATCGGCGAGTCCTCCATCCGCTCCAGCAGTGGGCCGAGCCCCTCCGGCGCACCGAGTTCGATACCGACCAGCGCGGCCCCGGTTTCCCGGTTGTTGCGCTTGACGTACTCGAACAGGGTGATGTCGTCGTCGGGACCGAGCACTTCGTTGAGGAAGCGCCGCAGCGCGCCCGGCTCCTGCGGGAAGTCCACCAGGAAATAGTGCTTCAGGCCGCGGTGCACCAGCGAGCGCTCGATGATCTCGCCGTAGCGGGACACATCGTTATTGCCGCCGGAGACCAGGCACACCACCGTCGAACCGGGTTCGATCGTGATTTCGGCCAGCGCCGTCGCCGATAGCGCGCCCGCGGGTTCGGCGATGATGCCCTCGTTCTGATACAGCTCGAGCATGGTGGTGCAGATCGCGCCCTCATCGACCTGCATCATGCGGAAAGCGCCTGCGCCACTTGGTGATTCGGTCGCGGTCAGCAGCGGCAGCGAGCCGTGCGAGACCACCCGGCCGCCGAATGCGGCGATCGCCGCATAGGGCAGGCGGCCGATCCGGCGCACCGCGGCGCCGTCGACGAACGGATCGATCTCCGGCAGCGTCACCGGGCCGCCCGCGACCAGCGCCGCGGTCATCGAGGCCGCGCCCGCCGGTTCCACACCGAGGATGCCGGTGCTCGGCGAGCGCTCCCGCAGGTAGGCGCCGATGCCCGCCAGGCACCCGCCGCCGCCGACCGGGATCACCACCAGGTCGGGGGTGCGACCGCCGAGCTGTTCCAGAATTTCGGGCGCGATGGTGCCCTGTCCCGCCGCGGTGCGCGGATCGTCGAACGGCGGCACCATGGTCGCGCCGGTGCGCTCGACATCCTCGGCGGCGGCCGCCGCGGCGGCGTCGTAGGTTTCCCCGACCGCGATCAGCTCGACGAACTCGCCGCCGTGCACCCTGATGCGGTCACGCTTCTGCTTCGGTGTGGTGGTCGGTACATAGATGCGGCCCTTGATGCCCATCGCATTGCAGGCGAAGGCCACGCCCTGGGCGTGATTACCGGCGCTGGCCGCGACCACGCCCGCGGCTCGCTCGGAGTCGGTGAGCTGCACGATCAGGTTGTAGGCGCCGCGCAGCTTGTAGGAACGGACGGCGGTGAGGTCTTCGCGCTTGAGGTAGACCTGGGCCCCGGTCAGCGCGGACAGCCGGGGACTGTGCTGCAGCGGGGTGGGCTCGATAATGTCGGCAATTCGCTTGGCGGCGGCGTCGATCTCGTCTGCGGTCAGCGCGGGACGAGAAGTGGACTGGTCGTCGAGTAGTTCAAGCGGATTGGACACTCGAAATATGGTGCCACCCGCCACGTCGGGCGGACGCGTCGGGTGGGCGTCGGAGGAGGGCAAACGGCCGGTTCCCGGCCGGAGCTACCGCGGAGTCAGGACGAAAACCGGAATCTCGCGGGTCGTCTTGGTCTGGTAGTTCGCGTAATCGGGCCAGACCTCGACCGCCCGCTCCCACCACAGCGCCTTCTCCTCGCCGGAGACCTCGCGTGCGGTGTAGTCCTTGTTCACGGAGCCGTCACGCAGCTCGACATGCGGCTCGGCCTTGATGTTCCAGTACCAGACGGGATGCTTCGGCGCGCCGCCCAGCGAGGCGACGACCGCGTACTCGCCGTCGTGCTCCACCCGCATCAGCGCGGTCTTGCGCAGCAGCCCGGTCTTCGCGCCCTTGGTGGTCAGGACGATGACGGGCTTGCCCTGCAGGGTCAGGCCCTCAGTGCCGCCGGAATTCTCGATCAGCTCGGCCTGCTGACGGGCCCAATCGGATGTGCTCGGTGCGTACTCACCTGTCAATGGCATGACACCCGCAACAACGCGGCGGCCGCCTCTGTTCCCGCCGAAATGTTAGGTAGCCCGAACTTCCCCATCCGTGTAGCCTGACGACATGGCAGTGGTCCCCCTTCAGGCTCGCCCCACGGCGGTGGATATCGCTGGCAGCGCGTGGCCGATGTACAAACTCGAGGCGCTCGCCCTCGGTCTGGTCATCTGCCTGGTTCTCGCGCTGATCACCGGGTCGCTGCAGGTCGCGGTGCTGGTCGCCGCCGGGGCCGCAACCGGCCGCTGGCTTATCGGCCGGGTAGCCGCCCGCGGCACAGCGTAGGCAAACGCTGCATCGTCCCTGACCAGGATCGCTCTCCGCGGTGCCGGAACCATCGAACAGCCCGCCGCGCCCGCCGAGGGGAGTCAAATGGCGGCTCGAGCTCATCGAGCGCAGTCAATTGGTGGCCCATAACCCCACCATCAACCACCATTTGACTACTTTCGACAATGCCCGAGAACGCAACCACAGCCGGTCGACTGAGCTGGAAGGTGCGGGCATTTGCGCCTGACTGCGGAAGGTAAGCCGGGTACGGCACTCGACGCGCCCAGCATTACCCCGGCAAACCACAGGACGGCAAACTATCCGAGGCCACCGAACACGAGGAGTCGGTGCCCGACCACAGGACCCACCGCAGCTCAGCCAACCAAACAGTCGACGTGGCCATGGACGGCACCCACATTTCAAGATCAGGTGGAATCCATGCTGGCATCGTCCGAGAAGCCCCAGCCACCTGATCTTGATCCAGGCCTAGGCGACGTCGAGGGGGAGGTCGGGGAGTTCGGTGCGGGAGAGGACGCCGAGTTTGGGGTAGGCCTTGTAGAGGTGGTGGCCTATGGTGCGGGGGCTGAGGAAGAGTTGGGCGGCGATGTCGCGGTTGGACATTCCTTGGGCGGCGAGGCGGACGATCTGGAGTTCCTGCGGGGTGAGGCGGGCGAGGACGCCCGTGGTGGGGCGGGTTGTGGTGCCGACGCCGAGGGCGGCGAGTTCGGTACGGGTGCGTTCGGCCCACGGTGCGGCGTCGAGACGGTCGAAGGTTTCCAAGGCGGGCTGAAGTTGGTTGCGCGCCTCGGACTTTCGACGGTTGCGCCGTAGCCATTCACCGAAAAGCAATTGGGTTCTGGCCTGTTCGAAGGGCCGCCCGCCGTGTGCCAGTGCAGCTTGAAAGTGGCTCTCCGCCTTGGCTTCCGGCCCGGTCAATGCCAGGCAGCGCTCGACCAGCGCGGTGACCCACTCTTGTTGCGAGACTTTCGCCCAGCCGCGAAGCCGATCCAGCGCGTCACCCGCTCGCTCGGGGCTGCCCATGCGCACCGCCGCCTCGATCAGATCTGGCAGGGCGCGCAAACCGATCACGTGGTGGCGCGCGGGTTCCACGGTCAACAGCTCCAGCCGGGACAGCGCGCTGTCGACTCTGCCGAGGCCGAGATCGAGCACGCCGAGCGCCGCCTGCGTCCACGGTGCGCCGGGCGCGGCCGCACCGCCGAGTTCTTCGGCCAGGGCACGGTCGACCAACCCGCGGCAATCCTGTTCGCGCCCCTCCAATGCCGCCAGATAGGCGAGATAGCTCGACATCTGGCTGATCCAATGCCGCTGCCCGATATCCTCGGCGATCCGCAGTCCTTCGAGTGCGGCGATGCGACCCTCGCGCGGTCGGCCGAGGAACAGTTCGGTCTCGGCGCGGAAGAACAGCAGGGTCGGCAGCAGCGCGATGCGGCCCTGGTCGCGGCATTCGGCAATGAGGGTCTGCGCCAGCTCCGCGGACTGTTCGTCCTGGCCGACGACCAGCCCGACGCCGCACATCTGCACCAGATCGCGCGGGCTGTCCGCACCGTTGCGGCGGGCGGCGGCGGCCGCGTCGCGCAGGTCGATGGTGAATCGGCCGTCGATGCCGGCGACCGTGTAGCGGGCGATGGGTGTCATCGGTTCGGCGTCGGGCAGGTCCAATGCGTTGATGTGCGCGGCGATCTCGGCGAGTTCCGGTGCGCCGAGATACCAGGCCGTGTGCACCGCCTGCATGAGGATGCGGGCGGCACGGGGCGGATCGTCGGTGCGCACCAGATCGGCACCCGTGAGCAATAGCCGATGCGCCGAGAGTGGTTTGCCCGCACCGAATTCCGCAGTGGCGCGAACCAGATCCAGTCGGGCCCCGAGCATTCGGTCGGTGCTCAAACCGGCCGCACGATCGGCCAGTCGGCCGGCGCGGTCCAATTGTCCCGCCTCGCCCGCGGTTTCGGCGGCAGCCACCAGCCGTCGAACGCGGGCAAACGCGTCGGTGCTCAAACCCGCGGCGCGTTCGTACGCGGCGACGGCACCGGAATAGCCGCTGCGCCGACGCGCGCGATCGGCGGTGTCCTCCAGCGCTGCTGCGGTGGCCTCATCCGGTCCGGTCGCCGCCGAGGCCAGATGCCAGGCGCGCAGGTCGGCGTTCTCGGGTTCGGTCAATGCGGCGGCGAGGGCGGCGTGCGCGGCGAGCCGCTGCGTCAGCGGCGCACCCTGGTAGACCGCAGAGCGCAGCAGGGGATGCCGGAAACTCACACTCACGCCATCACTACCGACCAACCCGGCGTCCGCGGCGGGCTGTAGGTCCGATAGCTGTGCCCCGAACTCGTCGGCCGCACGCAGCACCGTGGTGAGATCGTTGGTGCCCGCCGCGGCCGCAATCAGGAGCAACGTCCGGGTGGTTGAAGGCAGCCTGGTCACTTGGCCGTGAAATGCCACCTGGAGCCGCTGTGTGAGCGGCAGAGGATTCGGCCCCTGACCGGAATCGTTGCCCTCAGCCGCCAGAACTGCGGGCAACTCCAGTAGCGCGAGCGGATTACCGCGCGCCTCGGCGAGTAATCGGTATCGAATGGCGGGCGAGAGATCCGGACCGCGACTGTCCACCAGCGCGGCCGCCGACTCCTGCGCCAGGCCGGTCAGCGCGAGTTCGGGCAGGCCGGGCGCGGGAAAATCCTGTTCGCCGGTCCGCGTCGCGAAGATGATCACCACGCCCTCGGCATCGAGTCGCCGGGCCGCGAACAGCAGCGTCTCGGCCGTCGCCCGATCCAGCCAATGCGCGTCATCGATCAAACACAGCAGCGGCCCCTCGGCCGCCTCCTCCGCCAGCAGTGACAGCACCGCCAACCCGATCAACATCCGATCCGCCGGATCATGCTGTGCCAGACCGAATGCCCCGCGCAGCGCATCCCGCTGCGGTGCGGGCAACCCGTCCACCAGTGCCATTCCCGGCTTGATCAGCAGATGCAGCCCCGCGAACGGCAATTCCGCCTCGGACTCGATTCCGGCACTGCGCACCGCCGGAATCCCCTGCGCCGCCGCATGATCCAATAGCGCCGTCTTTCCGATCCCTGGCTCGCCGCGCACCACGAGCGCCCCGCTGCGTCCGGCGCGAGCCGCCTCCAGAAGCCGATCGATCCGAGCTTGTTCGACTTCTCTTCCGTGGAGCATCTGCTCACCGTAACCGCCGACCGAACCCGAGTGACCGACAACCGTTTCATCGCCGCTTCGGTGGCAGCGGTATTCGGCGATCCCACCCGGTCGCAGCCGCGCCGGAATACTCGCGAAAATCCCGTTCGGAGCGGGCCCCTTGCGTTGAAAGACAACATTTTCATTAACATCTGCCGCGGACGCCTCGATGATTCGGGTAGTCGAGTACGCAGGTTTCGACGGTAATCGGGGCGGAGGATCTACCTATGAAACGACTGGTGGTCTGTTGCGACGGCACCTGGAAGGCCGAATCCAGCAGCACGGTATCGAATATCATCAAGATCGCGCAGACGATCCGGTACGAGGCGCCGGGACCGTCGGGGGAGTCGATCCCGCAGTGGGTCAGCTACGTATCCGGGCCCGGCGCGCGCGGCTTCCTGGCCGACCGCCTGATGGGTGGTGCGTTCGGACTCGGACTCGAGGCGAATCTGTCCTCGGCGTACTGGCATCTGGCACTGAACTGGCAGCCGGGGGACGAGATCTACATCTTCGGTTTCAGCCGCGGTGCGTACACCGCGCGTAGCCTGGCCGGTCTGATCGGCCGCATCGGAATCATGACACCCGATGCGATGATCGAGGGAAAGTACCCGGACGCCTTGCGGATTCACCATCAGCCCGCGCCACAGCGGACCCCGGAGAATCCGGATCCGAAGGAGCCGCAGGAGTGGATCGACTTCCGCAAGGCGAACTGCTGGGATGCTCCGGCCAAGATCGACTTCATCGGGGTCTTCGATACCGTCGGCGCACTCGGCGTGCCCGGACTGACGTCGCTGCGGCACCGGTTCCACGATGTGAAGCTCGGACGCAATGTCTACTGCGCGCGGCAGGCACTGGCACTCGATGAGCGGCGGCGCAATTTCGAACCGTGCCTCTGGGAGGTGCCGATCGAACCGGATGTGAAGTACTCCCGCGACTACGACCGGGTGAAGCAAGTCTGGTTCGAGGGCGTGCACAGCGATATCGGCGGCGGCTACAAGGAATGCGGACTCTCCGATATCACGCTGCGCTGGATGGTCGAACAGGCCGAGGCGGTCGGACTCGTCTTCGACCGCGACCGGCTGGAGGGGCTGTCCCAGCGGTGCGCGGCCTCGGGTGCGAAACATATGGAATTGCATCGCTCGCTCGGCATCGGATACCGAATCCTCAATGTGCTGCGCACCGTTCGCCAGCCGAGGAATCCGCGGTTCTACTGGGATTCCTGGCGGCGGCTGTACACCGACGGAGACCGCGGCGTGCGCCTGGCCTCCACCGCGCACGACGCCACGGACTACCGCCCCGCGAATCTGCGGCGCTGGCTGAAGGACAACGACGGGATGGTGCCCGAGACGCTGATCGAGAAGACCGGCACGGTAACGGCCATCACGCCGGAGGAGCCCTCAGCGCACGAGTAGCGCCACCGGCAGCCGGGCGAACAGCTTTTCCAATCGGGCTCGGCCCTGGAAGGTGTGGCCGGTCAGCCGGTCGGTCCAGTTGCCCTGTGGCAGCTCCAAAGTGGTATCGGCCCACCCGGTTTCGGCCAGACCGAGGCTGTGCCGGGTGGCGGCCACGATCACCTCGGGCGTCTCACCGGCCCGGCCGCGCGCATAGGCGACCAGCCTGCTCTCCTGCTCGCCGGTGGCGAACAGCGGCAGGTAGGTGCCGCCGACGAAACAGTCCGGACGTTCGCGGCGCAACCACAGCGCATAGGCGACAATCCACATCTTGGCCGCGCCGGTGGTATCCAAAGCCGGTGTACCGGTGAGTGATTGCAGCAGTCCAGCACGGGCCGCGAAGTCCACCGGGCGGCGGTTGTCCGGATCGACGAGCGTGTCCTCCCACAGCTCGCAGCCCTGATAGATATCGGGAATTCCGGGCCCGCACAGCTGCAGCAGCTTCTGTGACAGCGAATCCGACCAGGCGTGCGGGGCGAGTTCGTGTACCAGATCACCGATTTCGGAGCCGACCGGCCCATCGATCACCGCATCCAGCCAGCCGTGCACCTTCTTCTCGAATCCGACATCCGGTTCCTCCCAGGAAGTATGGACACCGGCCTCGCGAATCGCCTTCTCCGCGAACAGATGCAGTCGCTCGCGCAGTCCGGCCACGGACGAGGCCGGCCGGCCGTCGGCGGGCCAGACGCCGAACATGTTCTGCAGCAGGAACAATGTCGTCGCGCCGTCGGGACCCGGGGTGATCTCCTGCCAGGATTCGACGGCACGCGCCCAGGTCTCCGCGGCCTGGGACAGCAACCCGATCCGGGCGCGCACATCCTCTCCGCGCTTGGTGTCGTGCGTCGACAGTGTGGTCATGGTGGCGGGCCAGCGTTGCGCGCGTTCGCTATTGGACAGGTGGAATTCGTTGAGCGAGTGGCCGAATCGGGCCGGATTGCCGCCCACCTCCTGCAGCGATACCAGCCGCGCCGCCTGGTAGAACATGGTGTCCTCAACCGCCTTCGCGGTGATCGCACCGCAGACCTGGCTGAATCGGACGGCCGCCTCGCCATCGGACGCCAGCGCCGCCACGAGCACGCTCAGCGGCACCGTCAGTTCGTTATTGCGCTTCTCCACCTCGGCGACCACCGCGCCGGTCATACCCGCCAGCGGCGCGTAATCCACCCGGTAGACCGGCATGAAGGCCAGCACCTCGATGGTGGCATTGGTCAAGGCCATGGTGTCGAAGCTTTCGGCATGCGCGTCGCGCTTGATCGCGGCGATTAGGCGCCGGATCTCCGGGGCCAGGATATTCTCCGCCACCGCGCGTTTGATGCGGTGTTCGGTTTCGCCGATCCAGGCGCGGTCGCTGCCGTGCCCGGCGACTTTGCGTGACAGTTCGGTCAGCGTCTGTTCGCCGTCGGGGTCGATCAGCACGCCGCCGTAGTCGGACAGGGCGTCGTAGCCTGTGGTGCCGTCGACCGGCAGCGTCTTGTCCAGCGGTTCGCGGTTGGCGAGGATCTTTTCCACGAGTAGTAGCCGGTGCGGGCCGATGAGTCGACGCAGCTTCGTCAGATACGCCGTGGGATAGGACAATCCGTCCGGATGGTCGACCCGGACGCCGTCGATCAGATCGTGTTCGCACCACGCGGCCAGCTCGCGGTGGGTGATCTCGAAAACCTCGGGATCCTCCTGGCGCACCGCGGCCAGGCTGCTGACCGCGAAGAACCGCCGGTAGGTGCACAGCCCGGCCTTCCAGCTGACCAGCCGGTAGTGCTGTTTGTCGTGGATGCGCAGCGCGTTGTCGCCGTCGGTGCCCGCCGCGATGGGGAAGCGCAGATCGTGCAGTGCCAGCATCGGTTCCGAACCGGACCGGTCCACCGTCAGTGCGGCCGGATCGTTTTCGCTCTGCAGCACCGGCAGCGCCAGCCGGCCGCCCGCGCCATTGCCCGCACTCCAGTCGATATCGAAGAAATGCGCGAACTGTGATTCGCGGCCGTTGCGCAGCACATCCCACCACCACGGGTTCTGCCGGGGATCGGCCACGCCGACGTGGTTGGGCACCAGATCGACGATCAACCCCATACCGCGGCTGCGCACTTCGTCCGCGAGTGCCTTGAGTCCGGCCGGGCCGCCGAGGGCCGCCGAAACCGCGGTGGGATCGGTGACGTCGTACCCGTGCGTCGAACCGACCGTCGCGGTCAGGATCGGCGACAGGTACAGATGCGAAATACCCAGCTGCTGTAGGTATTCCGCGATCGCTCGGGCATCGGTGAAGGTCAACGCGTCGGGGCGCAGCTGGAGTCGGTAGGTGCTGCGGACCGTCGTCTGCCGGGCCGGGGTGCGGCCGCGGGAGATGGGGTCGGTGTGGTGGGTCTGCATATCGGACTTGAGCGTCTCGATCTTCGGTGTCTCGGTCATCGGCGGTTTCGGTTATGCGGGGCAGTGGAGGACGAGCAGACAACGGGCGGGGACGGCGACGGTGCTCGCCGCCGGATAGGTGGCGTCGGCGCGGCCGTCGGGCACCGAACAATCCAGTGCGACAGCCCATTCGGCGCCGTATTCCGGATCGGGCAGTACGAAGTCGAGACCACTGTCGTGGGCGTTGAAGCACAGCAGGAACGAATCGTCGGTGATGCGCTCGCCGCGCGGGCCGGGTTCGTTGATGCCGAGGCCGTTGAGATAGACCGTCAGCGACTTGCCGAAACCGCTGTCCCAGTCGGCGGGTGTCATCTCCTCACCGGCCGGGGTGAGCCAGGCGATATCGCGGGCGTGCTCTTTCGAGCGGATCGGCCGGCCCGCGAGGAAGCGGCGGCGCCGGAATATCGGATGCGCTGTGCGCAGTGCGATCACCCGCTTGGTGAATTCGAACAGGTCCGAATTCGTCTGCATCAGCGACCAATCCATCCAGGCCAGCGGTGAATCCTGGCAGTAGACATTGTTGTTGCCCTGCTGGGTGCGGCCCATCTCGTCGCCGTGGGCGAGCATCGGGGTGCCCTGACTGAGCACCACCGTGGCCAGCAGATTGCGACTCTGCCTGGCGCGCAATGCGAGTATCTCCGGATCGTCGGTGGGACCTTCCACCCCGCAGTTCCACGAGCGGTTGTAGCTCTCGCCGTCGCGATTGCCCTCGCCATTGGCCGTGTTGTGTTTCTCGTTGTAGGACACCAGATCTCGCAGCGTGAAGCCGTCGTGTGCGGTGATGAAGTTGATGCTCGCGCTCGGCCTGCGCCCGGTGGCCTCGTACAGATCCGAGGATCCGGTGAGCCGGGAGGCGAATTCGCCGAGGGTCGCGGGTTCCCCGCGCCAGTAGTCGCGGACGGTGTCGCGGTACTTGCCGTTCCACTCGGTCCACTGGCCGGGGAAATTGCCGACCTGGTAGCCGCCCTCGCCGACGTCCCAGGGCTCTGCGATGAGCTTCACCTGGCTGACCACCGGATCTTGTTGCACCAGATCGAAGAAGGTCGAGAGCCGGTCGACATCGTGCAGTTCCCGGGCCAGCGTGGCGGCGAGATCGAAGCGGAACCCGTCGACGTGCATCTCCAGGATCCAGTAGCGCAGCGAGTCCATGATCAGCTGCAGCGTATGTGGGTGGCGCACGTTCAGGCTGTTACCGGTGCCGGTGTAGTCCATGTAGTGCGACGGGTCCTCGTCGACCAGGCGATAGTAGGCCGCATTGTCGATCCCGCGGAAGGCCAGGGTCGGCCCGAGATGATTGCCTTCGCCGGTGTGGTTGTAGACGACATCGAGGATCACCTCGATGCCCTCGGCATGCAGTGCGCGCACCATGGCCTTGAATTCGGTGACAGCCGCACCGCCACGTGGGCTGGCCGCGTATTCATTGTGCGGGGCTAGGTAGCCGAAGCTGTTGTAGCCCCAGTAGTTTCGCAGGCCCTGATCCAAAAGGACGCGGTCGTGCAGGAATTGGTGCACGGGCATCAGCTCGATCGCGGTGATGCCGAGTTCCTTCAGATGTTCCACGATCGCCGGATGTGCGATACCGGCGTAGGTTCCGCGTAGTTCCTCCGGAATGTCGGGATGGGTCATCGTCATGCCCTTGACGTGCGCCTCGTAGATGACCGTCTCGTGGTAGGGCCGATTCGGTGGACGGTCGGCGCCCCAGTCGAAGAACGGGTTGATCACCACGCCGGTCATGGTGTGCCCCAGCGAATCCTCGCCGTAGGTGTAGAGCGAGGAGTCGTTGTCGAATTCGCCGTCGAAGGCCTTGCCGTAGGGATCGAGCAGCAATTTGCTTGGATCGCAGCGCAATCCGTGCTCGGGATCGTAGGGTCCGTGCACCCGGAAGCCGTAGCGCTGGCCGGGTCCGATGGTCGGGAGATAGGCGTGCCAGACGTAGGTGTCGACCTCTTCCAGCGGCACTCGGGTTTCGGTGCCGTCCCTGGCGATAAGGCACAGTTCGACCGCGTCGGCAACCTCGGAGAACACCGAGAAATTGGTGCCTGCGCCGTCGTAGGTCGCGCCCAGTGGGTAGGCGGTGCCGGGCCAGACACCGAGGGGTGTCACCTCACCGGGCGCTGCGTCGGGCTGAGCCATGTCAACGACACTAGCGCCAGCCGGATCGCGCTCCGTGCGGGTGGTTGCGACCGGGCGAGTCAGTCCTGGTCGGGGCCGGTTTCGAGCCAGCGCCGCCGGTAGCCGATCCGGGTGGCCAGGCGGGCGAGTCCGCCGAATACCGCATGCTGCAGCCAGACCGGGGTGCCCGCGAGATAGCCGTCCTGGTAATCCCACAGCAATGCCAGCGCCAATGGGTCGCGTATCAGTACGTTGGCCGAGGAAGCGGGCATGACCCAGCAGTCGATGGGGGAGTTGGTGCCGCATATGGAGCGGTGCGGGTATGTGGAAAGGAAGGTCGACCGGATGATCGGCGGGCACGGCTCGTCGTGCTGACTGCCGAGGGGCATGCGGTGCTCGGCGTGGCGGCGGAGCGGATCAGGCGGATCGAGCGGAAGCTGGTGGCGACTCTGAGCGAGCGAGGGCTGGCTGAGCTGCGGCAATCGCTGAGCCGCGTACACGAGGCACTGATCGACTGAGTTTCACTGCCGCGTCGGCAGCGTCAGTCGCCAGGTCTGGCCGACCAGAGCGTGGCCGAAGCTGTGGTGCGGATTCGATTCCACGAGTTCGAAACCCGCGCGCTGATAGATATGCCGCGCCGAGGTGAGGATGTCGTTGGTCCACAGCACCATGTCGCGGTAGCCCACCTCGGTGGCGAATCGGACGCAGCGCTCGACCAGGGCGGAGCCGACGCCGAGGCCGCGCGCGGTCGGCTCGACCAGCAGTAGCCGCAGTCGGGCCGTGGTCTCGTTCTCCGAGACACAGAAAACACAGCCCACCGGCTCGCCGTCGTATTCGGCGATCCAGGCGTGTTCGCGATGCTTGTCGTGGTCGTCCAGATAGTCCGCGACGATGCGGGCTACGAGTGCCTCGTAGCTGGCGTCCCACCCGTATTCGGCGGCGTAGAGCGCCGCATTGCGCTGGATGACCCAGCCGTAATCGCCTGGTTTCGGGGTGCGAAGCACCAATTCGCCGAGGCCTGGCCCGTCGAGAATGCGCTGGATGGTGCGCATGGAGGTGATCAGGCGTGCGCGCTCGGCCGGTTTGTGCGCATTGAGGAGGTAGCCGACTTCCGCGCTCGAGCGCTGATTGAGCACGGCGAAGATCTCCCTGCCGCGGTCGGTCAGCCGGACCTCTTGGCGTCGCCCATCGCTTTCCGAGCGATTGCGCTGGACCAGTCCGTCCTTTTCGAAGCGGGCCAGGATGCGGCTCAGATAGCCGGGGTCCAGGTCGAGCGTGCGGCGCAGCGTGACGACCTCGCTCGCGCCGGAGTTGGCCAGTTCGAACATGATTCGTGCTTCGGTGAGTGAATATTCGCTGTCCAGCAGGCCCTCCCGCAGCACCCCGATGACTCGGGTGTAGCGGCGGTTGAATTCGCGCACGGCGTCGATATCGGCGGCGGCAACGGTGGTCACGGCGGCTCCCAATCTTTGACTGAGTCAAAGAATACGTCGGAACGGTCGTGTCGGTGCGGAATTCGACGGGGGATCGTGCGCGCGCAGCTCCGGTGGTAACTTGAACACCGTTCAAGCCCTGCTGGGCTGTCACGCGACCGCGAGGAATCCTGTGGCATGAGTTCACCCACCCCGCCGGCTCGGCCGGCTGCCACCCCCCTGACCCCTCACGAAATCACCGCCATCGACGCCGAGCATGTCTGGCATCCTTACGGCGGTTTTCCCGCGACGACCGAACCGCTGGTGGTTTCCGGTGCTTCCGGAACCCGGCTCACCCTCGCCGACGGTCGGGAATTGGTCGACGGGATGAGTTCGTGGTGGGCCGCCATCCACGGTTATCGGCATCCCGTACTGGATGCCGCGCTGGTGGCGCAGTCGCAGCGGATGAGTCATGTGATGTTCGGCGGGCTCACCCATGAACCGGCAGCCCGACTCGCCGAGTTGCTCGTCGAGCTGACGCCCGCCGGTCTGGACAAGGTATTCCTGTGTGACTCCGGTTCGGTATCGGTCGAGGTCGCGGTGAAGATGTGCCTGCAGTACTGGCGCGCCGCGGGTAAGCCGGAGAAGCGGCGGCTGCTCACCTGGCGCGGCGGGTATCACGGCGATACCTTCACGCCGATGAGCGTGTGCGATCCGCAGGGCGGCATGCATGCGCTGTGGACCGATGTGCTCGCCGAGCAGATCTTCGCACCGGCACCGCCGCGTGAGTATTCGGCCGAGTACGTGGCCGAGTTCGAACGGTTGCTGGCCGCGCATGCGGAGGAACTCGCGGCCGTCATCGTGGAGCCGGTCGTACAGGGTGCGGGCGGGATGTGCTGGCACGATCCGCGGTATCTGACCGATCTGCGGCGCCTGAGCGACGAATACGGGGTGCTACTGGTCTTCGATGAGATCGCGACCGGATTCGGGCGCACCGGAGCGCTTTTCGCGGCCGATCACGTCGGGGTGAGTCCGGATGTCATGTGTGTCGGCAAGTCGCTGACCGGCGGGTATCTGACCTTGGCCGCCGCGCTCTGCACCTCCCGGATCGCGGAGACCATCAGCGCCGAGCACGGCGGGCTCATGCACGGTCCGACCTTCATGGGTAATCCGCTGGCCTGTGCGGTCGCGGTGGCCTCGATCGAGCTACTGCTGCAACGGGATTGGCGCGCCGAGGTGACCCGTATCGAATCGGAGCTGAATGCCGGTCTGGCCCCGGCGCGTTCGCTGCCCGGGGTGGCGGATGTGCGGGTGCTGGGGGCGATCGGCGTCGTGCAACTCGATCATCCGGTGGATATGCGCAAGGCCACCCACGCCGCCGTCGAAGCGGGCGTCTGGTTGCGCCCTTTCCGCGATCTGATCTACACCATGCCGCCCTTCATCAGCACAACCGACGACATCGAACGCATCACCGCCGGTATGGTCTCCGCCGCCCAGGCCTGACATGTCAGGCGCGTCTGCGGGTGTCGTGCTCGGTTCCCGCGCGCTCGGGACGGTCGGTGTCGGAGACGATCTCCCAGACCCGGAAGACGCAGTGGTAGTCGTCGGCCCAGCCGGATGCGATCAGCAGGTAGGTGTCGCCATCGCGCAGCAGCACACGGCGACCCGGAAGTCTCGGATGCTGCGGGGTGAAAGTGGGCACGAGCGAGTGCAATTTGGCCACGGCCTGCTCGCGCGTGCCGATCACCTCCGCGAGAACCCGCGGCGACCAACGCTTGTGATCGCCGGAACCTGTTGTCTCTTCGACGACTATCGCCCACCGTGGCATTCGGCCCTACTCCCTTTGGCGGAAATGCCGCGCCACCGTCGGTCGGTGGCGACCTTCAACGATTGGCTCCAACGGTACCAGCACCAGCCCCCGCCCATGCGGCTTGAACGGTGTTCAAGTATGCTGCGGAGCTGTGACTACCGATCCGTTGGGCTGGCTCGACGAACGTGCCGCCGAGCGCGTGCGCGTCGGGTTGCGCCGTGAGCTGCGACCCCGTGCGGCACAGTCGCCATCGATCGACCTCGCCTCCAATGACTACCTCGGGCTGGTACGTCATCCGGAGGTCATCGAGGGCGCGATCGAGGCCGTGCGACGCTGGGGCACCGGGTCCACCGGATCCCGGCTCGTCACCGGCACCACCGCCGAACACGAGCAGCTGGAGACCGAACTCGCCGAATTCGTCGGCGCCGAGGCCGGTTTGGTCTTCGCCTCCGGCTACGCCGCCAATCTCGGAGTGGTGACCGCACTCGCCGGGCGGGGCGCGCTGGTCGTTTCCGATGCGGCCAGCCACGCTTCGCTGGTCGACGCCTGCCGGCTCTCGCGTTCGCGCGTGGAGATCGCCGCGCACTGCGATGTCGAGGCGGTCGAGCGGTTGCTGGCCGAGCGGAGCGAGGAACGGGCACTGGTACTTACCGATTCGGTATTCAGCGCCGACGGTGATATGGCTCCGCTGGCCGAGTTGCACCGGGTCACCCGGGCGAATGGCGCGGTACTGATCGTGGATGAGGCGCACGGGCTCGGTGTGCGCGGCGCGGGTGGGCGCGGGCTGGTGCACGAGGTCGGTTTGGCCGGGGAACCGGATCTTGTCGTGACCGCGACCCTGTCGAAAGCTTTTGCCGCACAGGGCGGTGTGGTGTTGGCCAGTGAGCGGGTGCGTGCGCATCTGATCGATGCGGCGCGCACGTTCATCTTCGATACCGGACTCGCACCCGCCGCGGTCGGTGCGGCGCGGGCGGCGCTGCGGTTGTTGCGTCGAGAGCCCGAGATGGCGGGTCGGGTGTTGGAGCGGGCAGCCGATATCGCGCGCATTGCCGGTGTGGCGGAACCGGATTCGGCGGTTGTCTCGGTGGTGCTCGGCGAGGCGCAGGTCGCGTATGACGCCGCGCAGGCATGCCGCGCACGTGGACTCGATGTCGGATGTTTCCGTCCGCCGACGGTGCCCGAGGGGACATCGCGGCTGCGGCTCACCGCGCGGGCGAATCTGACTCCCGGCGAACTCGATACCATCGCAACGGTCCTCGGCGAGGTGCTGGCGCAGGCGCGTGGATTGGTGATCGCATGAGTGTGCTTTTCGTGACCGGTACCTCCACGGAGGTCGGCAAGACCGTGGTGACCGCCGCGCTCGCCGCGACCGCGCTGGCCGCCGGTCGGTCGGTCGCGGTGTGCAAACCGGCCCAAACCGGTGTGGCGCCAAGCGAACCCGGCGATCTCGCCGAAGTCGAACGCCTCACCGGTGTCACGAGAACGGTCGAGATCGCGCGGTATCCCGATCCGTTGGCTCCGGATACCGCCGCGCGTCGGTGCGGGCAGCCGCTGTTGACGCTGAGTGAAACCGCCGCCGCCATCGACTCACTCGCCGATGCGGATCTGACCCTGGTCGAAGGCGCAGGCGGATTGCTGGTCCGCCTCGGCGAATTCACGCTGCTCGAGCTGGCGCAGAAGCTCGACGCTCCGGTGCTCGTTGTCGCGGCGGCCGGGCTCGGGACTCTCAACCACAGCGAATTGACCACGCGCGCGCTGTCGTCAGCCGGTGTCCGCTGTGCGGGTCTTGTGATCGGCTCCTGGCCGGACGAGCCCGGGTTGGCAGAGGAGTGCAATCGCACTGATCTGCCTCGGGTTACCGGGGTCGAGTTGGTCGGCACGGTACCTGCGTGGGCTGGTGCATGGGATCGCGAGCGGTTCTCCGCGGCTGCACCTGGTTGGTTCACCCCCGGTTGGTCAGCGCTCGGCCAGTAGGTTTCCTCGGCGGGGTGTCTCGGTGAGATGCATCGACCGGCAACTGATAGCTCTGGCTGTGTAGCGAGTGCAGCGCGACTGTTGGATGAGCGGCGGCCCGGTGAGCTGTGAACGGCGGCTATTGTGCGGACTGACCCGAATCAGGCTCGGCACGACTATCGTTCGACCTGTGGCTTCCACTCGGATCGGCTGGCATGTGAAAGCATCGCGGGCGAACGTATATCGCCTGCTGCTGGACCCGGACGCGGTGGCAGCCTGGCAGGTGCCGACCGGGATGACCAGCGAGGTGCACGAATTCGACCCGCGCGAGGGCGGAACCTTCCGCATATCGCTCACCTACGACGAGCCGACCGATACCGGCAAAACCACCGCGCAGACCGATACCTTCCACGGCCGTTTCGTGCGGCTGGTGCCCGATGAGCAGGTCGTCCAGATCGTCGAATTCGAGACCGGCGATCCATCGGTGACCGGCGAGATGACCATCACAATCGACTTGGTCGACGCCGACGGCGGCACCCAGATCAACGCCGTCCACGACGGACTGCCCGAGGGTGTCCCGCTCGACCAGAACGAACTCGGCTGGAGCATCTCCCTCGGCAAGCTCGCCACCCTCGCCGAAACCGGCGAACTGCCCTGATCGCGGCCACAGGCATCGTCACGGCTCAACACTGAACGTAGGCACCAGATTCCAGCGCTCGAGCTATGTGCAGACCTGCGACGGCGCGCGCCACCTCGACCTGCTGGTCGTGGGTGTGCGGCCGGTTGTCGGCGAACATTTTCGCCCCAACTCGGCGATTGCCACGCGCACTCGCCTGGCAGCACTCGCGAACCGTACCTACAGTGGAAAAGATGTCGCCGTTGGACGATCGGCACCCGTCCACCGTCTCGGACTGGGACGACGCGCGACGGAGGGCCCGGCTTCGGGAGACTCGTCTCGGGCACGGGTGGCAGACGTTGCGCCGTACCAGGTTGGCGCTGCTGCGGGTCGCCTTGATATTGCTCGCTGGGCTAATCGTGTTCGCCCAGTACTGGGTGCATGACGTCACCCCGGAACGCGATCGGCTCGCGCGCACCGAACCCGCTGTCCTGCCGATCGCCAACCCCGCGCACGATCGCGACTGGGACACGGTCGTCGTCGATATGGTCGGTCTCGGTGGACTCAATGCCAGCAATACCGCGGCCGCGCTGCCCGCCCTCAGCGACATGGGAGTGGTCTGGGCCATAAAATACGACAATCAAGGTATCGACACCAAGGTGATCGCGGATCTGATCATCCGCGCCGCCCAGATGTCGGGGCTGAAGAATGTCGTCCTGGTCGGACACAGTATGGGCGGGGTCATCGCGCTCGAGGTCGCGCGGCATATCCACCTCGACAGCGACCTGCGCTTGGTGGGAGTGATGCTGGACTGCACGCCGGTGGATTTGAATGCGGTGCGTCCGGAGAGTCGCGGTGCGGGCGAGGATATGGTGCGCTGGATGGGCTGGCTGCCGGGGGCGCGGGAAAGCCGCACCCTGCGGCTGGCGGTCGAAACCTACGCGCGCCGTGACCGATTCGTCGATCGCGGGGCCAACGGGATGCCCGGGGTCCGGCTCGAGCCATTGCGCGATGTCGTCGAAGAAGTGTTGCGCGAGAAGGTCTTCTCCAAAGACGTGGCAAGCAACGGCCTGATCGAGACGCAGTTCCTGGCGATCGTGGCGGGCGGTGCGATCAACGATCTGCGCGCGCTGTCCCGGCCCGCCGACGGCAAACCACGCCCGGCCATCGTCTTCATCCGCCCGCGCAATCCGGATAACGACCGGGTGGTGGATGTCGAGTACTCCCATCAGGTACTCATCGAGCGGGCCGGTGGCGTCGACGGCTCGCTGTTGGTCGTCATGCCGCGAAATACCGGACACGCCAATCCGATGCAGCGCCCCGAGGAGTACAACCGGATCATCGATCAGCAGATCCTGCCGTTCATCGAGCGATACCAGGAACAGATGCGCGCGACGATTTCCGCGGCGGCGCCGCGCTGAGTTGGCATCCGGTCCTGAGTTGGCATCCGGTCCTGAGTTGGCATCCGGTCCTGCGTTGGAATCAGGCTAAGGCAAACCGTATGCGTGCCGGTTTCATCTTGATTCAATCACCGCATGTTCCGACCACGTACGTTCCTGACCGGCCTGCGCGGCCGCACTATTGCCGCGTTGCTCGCTGCGGCGACCGTTGCGAGCCTGGGTGTGACCGGCTGCGCGAGCGACGACAAGCCGGTCGGTAAAACCGACGCTCCGCTGCCCACCGAAATCCCCGCGGGCACAAAGCTCGTACTCGCCGATCAACAAGAGCGGTTCAAGTCGGTACTCCAGTTCTCCGGCGAACTCGACAAGCTGCCGTTCAAGGTGGAGTTCGCCAATTTCATCGGTGGACCGGCCATCCTGGAGGCATTCCGGGCCGGCGCCGCCGATGTCGCGACCGTCGGCGATGTCCCGCCGATCCATGCGCAGGTCGCCGGTCAGGATGTGCCGATCGTCGCGGCTTACCAATCCAATCCCAACGCACTGAAACTCGCGGTGGCGCCGGGCAAGACGGCCACCACGCTCGCCGACCTGAAGGGCAAGAAGATCGCCTACGCCGAGGGCACCGCCCAGCAGGCCGCGGTGCTGCGGGCGATCGCCAAGGCCGGGCTGAAACCCACTGATGTGCAACTGGTCCGGCTGCAGCTCGCGGAATTCCTGGACGCGGTGCGCACCGGCCAGGTCGATATCGCGCCACTGGCCGAACCGAACGTCACCCGGCTGTTGCGTACCCCGGGCGCCTCGCTGATCCCGGATTCGGAGACCACCGGCATCTACGGCGGTGTCGGCTACCTGTACGCGCGCCGTGCCGCGGTGACCGATCCGGCCAAGGCAGCGGCGACTCGGGCGGTGGTCGCCGCCTATATTCGCGCCTACCAGTGGGTCAATACCCACCAGGAGGAGTGGGCGCGCAAGTACTACGTCGAGAACCAGAAGGTCAGCGCCGATGATGCCAAACGCATTGTCGACTCGTTCGGCACCTACACCTTTCCGCATCTGGATCAGCAGCTCATCGATCGCCAGCAGGGCACCATCGACGCGATCGACAACGCGGGCGAACTGCCCAAGAAGGTGCGCGCCGCGGACGATTTCGATCTGCGCTTCGACGCCGTCATCACCCAGGCCGTCACCGAGAGCGGCGCCGCGTTCGAACCGAAGGCGAAATAGCAATGGCTACCTTGGATGCCGGTGTACTCGGCCGGATCGGACGAAGTTCACACACCGCCGCGGAGCCGGTTCTGGCCCGCCGCAAGCCGACTCGGCCCCGGCTCGGACCGGGCCGCCCGATTCCGTTCGGCATCGCCATCGGTCCCGTACTGCTGATCGCGGCATGGGTGATCGGATCCGCCTCGGGCGCACTGGATGAGCAGACACTGCCCGCGCCGTGGACGGTCGCCGAGACCGCACGCGATCTGCTCGCCGACGGCAGGCTGCAGTCGAACCTGCTGACCTCGCTGAAGCGCGCGGCCTGGGGCCTCGGGCTCGGCGTGGTGATCGGTGTGGTGCTCGCCTTGATCGCCGGATTGAGCCGCGTCGGTGAAGCCCTGCTGGACGGGCCGATTCAGATCAAACGCTCGATTCCGACGCTGGCGCTGATCCCGCTGTTCATCGTGTGGTTCGGCATCGGTGAGGACATGAAGCTCATCGTCATCACGACCAGTGTGGCGATCCCGATCTACATCAATACCCATGCGCAACTGCGCGGCGTCGACAGCCGGTATGTGGAATTGGCCGCGACGGTGGGTCTTTCGCGATGGGGATTCATCCGCCGGATCGCGTTGCCCGCTTCGCTGCCCGGATTCTTCACCGGGCTGCGGCTGGCGGTCACGATTTCCTGGCTGGCCCTGGTCGTGGTCGAACAGGTGAATGCCACCAGCGGCATCGGCTATCTGATGACGCAGGCGCGTACCTACGGCCAGATCGACGTCATCGTGGTCGGCCTGGTCATCTACGGCCTGCTCGGATTGTTCGGCGATCTCGCCGTGCGCGCGACGGAACGGAGGGCGCTGTCATGGCGGCAGACGATCGCGGACTGAATGTGGTCCGAACCCGCGGGCTGCGCAGGGGTTTCGGCGACCGCGTTGTGTTGCACGGTGTCGATCTCGATATCGCGCGCGGCGAATTCGTCGCCCTGCTCGGGCGCAGCGGTTCGGGTAAGAGCACCTTGCTGCGTGCGCTGGCCGAGCTGGATCGCGATGTGCTCGGCTCGGGTGAGTTGCGAGTGCCGACGGAACGTGCGGTGGTGTTCCAGGACTCGCGGCTGCTGCCGTGGAATCGGGTACTCGACAATGTGACTCTCGGTTTGAAGAGTGGCGACGCCGCCGAGCGCGGTCGTACCGCTCTGGCCGAAGTCGGCCTCGCCGGACGGGAAAAGGCCTGGCCCAAGGAGCTTTCCGGAGGTGAGCAGCAGCGCGTCGCCTTGGCGCGGTCGCTGGTCCGGGAACCGGAGTTACTGCTGGCGGATGAGCCCTTCGGTGCGCTGGATGCGCTCACCCGCATCAAAATGCATGTGCTGCTGCAGGATCTGTGCGCCAGGCACAAGCCCGCCGTCTTGCTGGTGACCCACGATGTCGATGAAGCGGTGCTGCTCGCAGACCGCGTGCTCGTCCTCGACGAGGGACGCATCGCGGTCGATCAGCGCATCGATCTGGAACGTCCACGCCGCCACATCGATCCGGACTTCAACCGCCTGCGCGAGCTGCTGCTCTCCAGCCTCGGCGTCGATATCGCCGCCCTGCACGATGAAAAGAAAGCCTCATGACCCGCCAACTCAGCCTCAATGCGTTCATCTACCCCTCCGGACATCACGAGGCGGCTTGGCGGCATCCGCAGAGCCGACCCGACCGGATCTACGATGTCGCCTACTACCAGGAGATCGGCCGCACGGCCGAAGCCGCGAAACTCGACGCGGTGTTCTTCGCCGACGGGCCCGCACTGCGCACCAATGTCAAGCACAATGCGGCCTCCGGTCTGGAACCTATTACGCTGCTCACCGCGATCGCGACGGCCACAACCCACCTCGGCCTGATCGCCACCGCGTCCACCACCTACTACGAGCCTTACAACCTGGCCAGGCTGTTCTCCACGCTCGATCACATCTCCGGTGGCCGGGCGGGCTGGAATATCGTCACCACCGGAACCGACCTCGCCGCAGCGAATTTCGGGCTCGACAAACATCCCGATCACGCGACGCGATACGCGCGGGCGCGGGAATTCGTCGATGCGGTCGTCGCGCTGTGGGACAGCTGGGAGGACGACGCCATCCTGCTGGACCAGGCGGCGGGCATCTACGCCGATCCGGACAAGATCCATCCGATCGACTTCGTCGGCGAATACCTCAGCGTGCGTGGGCCGTTCAACGCGCCGCGCACCCCGCAGGGACATCCGGTGCTCGTACAGGCCGGTGCATCGAATGACGGCCGGGCCTTCGCGGGCCGGTACGCCGAGGCGATCTTCACCGCGCACCAGCGGCTCGAGGATGCGCAGGCGTTCTATTCCGATATCAAGGCCAAGGCCGCCGAATTCGGCCGGGACGCCGAGCAGATCAAGATCCTGCCCGGCATCAGCCCGTTCATCGGCGACACCGAGGCGGCGGCCAAACGGTTGGAGCGGGAGTTCAACGAGCTCACGGTGCCCGAATACGGGCTGAAGCAGTTGGAGGGCATCGCGGGGGAGAGCTTGCGGAACCTGCCGCTGGATGAACCGGTACCGCTCGAATTGTTCAGCGATGCGGGCGATGTCACCGATAACGAGCGCAGCCGCCGGCAGGTGGTCGCCGGAATCGTGCAGCGGGAACGGCCCACCGTGCGCGGGCTGCTGCACCGTCTCGCCGGTGCCCGTGGACATCGGGTCTTCGCCGGTACGCCGGAACAGGTCGCGGACACCATCGAGGAATGGTTCCGCAATGGCGCCGCCGACGGTTTCAATTTGATGCCGCCCTACTACCCGGGTGGTCTGGAGGTCTTCGCCGAGCAGGTCGTCCCGATCCTGCAGCGGCGCGGCCTGTTCCGCACCGAATACACCGGAACCACACTGCGCGACCACTTCGGTCTGCCGCGGCCGGAGAGCAGGCACACCCGGCGACCGGCGCTCACGCAGTGAGCGGTTGTACCAGTCCGCATCGGTGGCTTCGCACGGCGCGGGCGCTATGAGCGAGCGCGTCGGCGCCACAACTGAATCCGTTCGCCTGCGTTCACTGGTGTGGACTGTGTTCGTGCCGGTGGTGCTCTACGGCATCGGATCCGGCGCGGCCGCACCGATGTACGCGTTGCGCGCATTGGACCTGGGTGCGTCGGCCGGTGTCGCCGGAATCGTCGTCGCGCTGAGCGGGTTGGGTATGGTGCTGGCCGATCTGCCCGCGGGGCGGATCGTCGCGCGCATCGGGGAACGCTGGGCGATCGCCGTCGGATCGGGCCTCGGTCTGGTCGGGGTGCTGTGCGCGATCTTCGCACCGCATACCGGAGTGCTGGCGGTTGGTGTGTTGCTCAATGGAACCGCCAGTGCGGTATGGGGTTTGGCGCGACAGTCCTACATCGTGGCCGTTGTGCCACCGGACGAGCGGGGCCGTGCGTTCTCGGCCTTGGCCGGTGCCTCGCGCCTCGGATCGTTCTGCGGACCGTTCATCGGGGCAGGAATGGTGTACGCGATGGGGCCGAGCGGTGCGCTGTGGTTGCAGTTCGGCACGACCGTCGCATCGGGCGCGGCGATGCTCGCCATCCGTTCGGCCGACGCCGACGATACGGATGCCGCCGATCACACCATGCGTTCAATTGTCGTCGAAAACCGCAGGGTACTGGGCACACTCGGTCTGGCGGCACTGCTGATGGGTGGTGCCAGGGCGACCCGCACCGCACTGCTCCCGTTGTGGGCCGCGCATATCGGCGTGAGTGCCGCCGCCACGAGCCTGATATTCGGCATCGCCGGGGCAATGGACGTGCTGCTGTCCTATCCGGGCGGCATCCTGCTCGATCGCTACGGCAGCCGCGCCACCGGCGTGCCGTCGATGTTGCTGTTCGCGGTCGGCTTCGCGGCGCTTCCACTCACCTCGACGGCGCTCGAACTCACCGGTGCCGCCGTGCTGCTCGGGCTCGCAAATGGCGTGAGCAACGGCATCATCATGACCGTCGGCGCGGGCGTCGCACCGCCTGGCCAACGTGCGGAATTCCTCGGTGCCTGGCGTCTGACACATGACATAGGCATGTTCGCGGGACCGATCACCGTCGGCTTGATCAGTGCCGCAACGGTTCTCGGTGCCTCGGCGCTCGCCGTCGCCGCTGCGGTATGCGCAGGCGCGGTCGCCATGCACCGCTGGTTCCCGGGTACCTATCCCGTCCTAGACGCACGCTGCGCTGCTCCGATGCGTTTGGGTACTCAGGACACCGGCCGAGCTCGGCCGAGGTAGGCGAGCAGCCGGTCGCCCAGGGCGGTGGTCGGCGGTTCGATCGGCGGACCGAACAGGGGCCACCGGTCCGCGATCGGGACGAGTTCCGGTGCGACCGCCAGTAATTCGCGGGCGAGATGCTCCGGGATCGACGGGGGTTTGCGATCGGTGGCGGCGAGATCCCAAGCATGGACCGTCAATTCGAGAGCACCGACGGTCCCGAGCACCCGGGCGGGCACCGGTCTGCCGAAGATGACCACCGACCCGGGGTGCTCATTCGCCCAGTCACCGAGCAGCGCCACGGCTCGACTTCGAATATGGGCCGTCCCCGCACAATTCGGCAGTGGTGCGCCCGGCGTGAGCCGAACCTGCCCACCGGCCAAACCTTCCCGCAACGCGGCAATCGACTCGTCCACATGCGCGAGCAGCATGCGCGTATTCCAGCCTCGGCACGGCGTGGGCGCTGACAGATCGGAACCGATGCCGGGCAGTACCGACAGCAGATACGCGACCGCCCGCTCGAGCAGATCATCGCTCATGGCAGTGCGGGCTCGGGCGACGCATTCGCCGCCAACGACGTGGGCAGTCCGAACGCCGCGAACATCGAGCTGTCGTGATACGAGACGACATGCGCGATCCCGGTCGGGTTCGCCGTCAGGATCTGCAGCGATTGCGCCCGACCGCGCAGATAGAACGCGAATCCGGGCTGACCGTTCGCGGCGATCGGCACCATCCGGGCCTCGCCCACGCTATACGGACACTTCGCCCGAATGAGCTCGATGATCGTGGTATCGCCGCGGAACCATTCTTCGATCGGCGGCATCTCCCACACCGCATCCGACCGCAACAGCGTGACGAGCGTATCCATATCGGCGGCTTCGAATGCGGCGGCATAGCGGTCCAGCAGCGCGCGGATTTCGGGGTCGTTCGGCTCGGCCACCGGCGTGTCCGGCTCGAGCTCCGCCAGCGACGCATGTGCGCGCTGCAGCATGCTGTTGACCGCGGCCACGCTGGCCCCGATCAGCTCGGCGACCTCGGCGGCCTTCCAGTGCAACACATCTCGCAGTATCAACACCGCACGCTGACGTGGCGGCAGATGCTGCCAGGCGGCGACCAATGCCAGCCGCATACCCTCGCGCGCCGTGACGATGGCGGCCGGATCCGAGGTCTCGGGTGCGACGAGCACATCCGGCATCGGTTGCAGCCAAGAAATCTCGGGCGCGAAGTTCAGCGGGCGTGTGGGATCCGCGGTGGGCTCGGATAAACCGGTGGGCAGCACGCGGCGTCGCTGCTCGATCGCATTGAGACACGCATTGGTGGCAATCCGGTACAGCCAGGTTCGCATCGAAGCGCGCCCCTCGAAATCGCCGTATCCGCGCCAGGCCCGCAGCAGCGTCTCCTGCACCAGATCCTCGGCATCATCGACCGAACCCAGCATCCGGTAGCAGTGGGCGAGCAGTTCGCGCCGATACGGCGCGGTACGGGCGGCGAATTCGTCGCTGTCGGTCATGTGCAGTCCTTCCGGGTGCCCCGAATGGTGTCCCTCTGAAATATCGACCGCCGTGCCGCCCAGAACTCATCGGTGCGATGAGTTTCGGGCGGTCGTCGGTCGGTATATGTGCGTGCCCGAACCATCGGGCACGCCGAAACCAAAGGAAGGATCACCGTGAGCACACCAATCGTTTCGGCGGTGACACAACGCTGGGTGCTGGTACTCGGCGCGGTCGCGTCGCTGATGGCGGCACTGGACACCCTGGTCGTCGCCACCGCACTCAGTACCATCCGGCACGACCTCGGGGCGTCGCTGCAGACGCTCGAATGGACCGTCAACGGATATAACCTCAGCTTCGCCGTCTTGTTGATGACCGCGGCGGTGCTCGGCGACCGCTTCGGACGCAAGCGGATGTTCATTGTCGGGCTCGGCATCTTCGTCGCAGCGTCCGCGGCCTGCGCGATATCTACCACCGTCGCGACCCTCATCGCCGCCCGCGTGGTGCAGGGCATCGGCGCGGCATTGATCATGAGCCTGGCGTTGGCACTGGTCAGCGCGGCATTTCCACCGGAGAAGCGCGGTATGGCCATGGGGCTGCTGCAAGGCATCACCGGTCTCGCCGTCGCGTGTGGTCCGCTGGTCGGCGGGGCCGTCGCGGAGGGATTGTCCTGGCAATGGATCTTCTGGCTGAACGTGCCGATCGGGCTGATCGCGCTCCCATTGGTGGCGGCCCGTGTTCCGGAGGGCTTCGGTCCCGATACCGCGGTGGACGGCACCGGATTGGCACTGGTCACCGGCGGTGCGTTCGGTGTGGTGTGGGGTTTGGTGCGCGGCAATATCGCGGGCTGGTCGAGTTCGGAGGTGCTGATCGCACTGGTCGGCGGGATCGCATTGCTGATCGTCTTCGCGGTCTGGGAAGCGCGCACACGCGAACCGATGTTTCCGATGCGGCTTTTCGTGAATCGCGGTTTCGCGGCGGGAAATACCGCCATATTCCTGACCTTCGCCGCTCTGTTCGGTGAGGTGTTCTTCTACGCGCAGTTCCTGCAGGCGGTCCTGCACTACGGCCCACTCGGCGCCGGATTGCGCCTGCTGCCATGGACTCTCACGCTGTTCTTCTGCGCGCCGGTCGCCGGTGCGCTGGCCGACCGGATCGGGGAGCGGCCCCTGATGGTGAGCGGGCTGGCCCTGATGGCGGGCGGCATGCTCTGGATCGCCGCCATCGCCGACCCGGCGATGACATACGGCTCCTTCGTCGTTCCGTTCATCGTCTCCGGCGTCGGCACGTCGATGGTGCTGCCGTCGGCACAGAGTTCGGTGGTCGGCGCGGTCGAACACGCGATGCTCGGCAAGGCGGCCGGTGCCAACAGCATGATGCGCGAGCTGGGCGGGGTCTTCGGAATCGCCATCGCGGCAGCGGTTTTCGCCGCAACCGGCGGATACGGTTCAGTGGATGAATTCACCGCCGGATTCGGCCCGGCGATCAAAGTCGGTGCGGTACTCGCCCTGCTGGGCGCGGTGGTCGCACTAGCACTGCCCGGGCGCAGGGCGGGCGTGGCAGTTGACGTCGAGGAGGCGACAGTATCCGTCTGACCCCTCAATCCTGGTGAGTCGAAATGCTTTCCAGCCATGGGTGATCGGGGTGCACCCGCGACAGCCACTCGAACAGCCGGGACCTTTGGGAACGGTCCATCATCGGTAGCGCACGACGGAAATCGGCTTCGTCCTTGTCGCGGCGCGCCTTTGCCTTGAACAGGAGCGCGACCTCGGGAGTCGCGTACGGAATGCCCTCGCTGGTGTAGCGAATCAGATCGTCGTAGGGCAGGCTGATCGATGGGTCGCGGCGGCACACCCATCGATCACCGACGTGCGGTTCCCGAAACACGTCGAGCCGATAGCGCCCGATCGCGGGTTCGCGAAGCCAGGTCTGATGGAAGTCTGCCGACTTCGCCGGAAACGGCCAGATTCGGTGGTCACCGACAACGTCCCACTCGAAACTGGGAAAAGTAGCGACAACCTCGCTGAATCTGCCCTGCGGGACACCGATTTCGAGGTCGCTGTGTTCCCGAGCCCCGCCGCCGGTGAACAGATCCAGCGCCCACCCCGCGGTCACGCACCACGGAACCGTGACCTCCGACAACCGCTGCGCGACTTCGGCAGGCGTCCACGCCTCCCACAGCCTTTCGCATTCCTCCGCCGAAACCGCCCGCCCGTCCTCGGGTGACTCTCCAACATCCGGATCAGGCATCTGGACGTTCCTTCCAGGCGTGTGCGCCGACGAAGGATTCAGCGTACGCGGGTGCCGAGCAGGTGACGCACGCCGCCGACGAACAGTTGCAGGCCGAAGTCGAAACGTGCTGTCGCGTCTGGGGTTTCGTTGAGCGGTGAGGCATCGTCGGTCAGCGCACCGGCCGAATCCATCTGCATTCTGGACTGCTCGTCCACGGTTTGTCCGAGCACGTAGTACAGCAGCGTGTACGCCGCGAGTTCCGCTTCCGGCCGCGGCATTCCGCCCCGGATCGCGGCGCCCACGAGCCGTTCCCGGCCCTTGCTCGTGGTGAGTCGGGAGGCATAAGTCGCCGAGACCAATTCGGCGCCGTCGCGATAGGCGAGCAGGCAACCGCGCAACCGATGCGCCAATTCGGTGATCTGGCCCGACCAGTCCTCGGCCTCGATCGGATCCTCCATCGGGGCCAGGATCCGGTCGGCGACCGCGCCGAGCAGCGCCTGCTTATTGGGGAAGTGCCAGTACAGCGCACCGGGCTGGACCTGGAGTGAACCGGCGAGCCTGCGCATGGTCAGGTCGGCGAGACCGTACTGGTCGAGAATGGCGATGGCGCCGTCGACCACGTCCGCGCGGTGCAGCTGCACGCTGTTTCCTTCCCCGAGGTGCTTTGACTCACTTGTTACCGCTACCCTAGCCTGAACACCGTTCAAGTTGCACGGCCACCTCGGCCGGACG
Organism: Nocardia sp. NPDC102475; assembly: GCF_055584605.1. Lineage (NCBI taxonomy): Bacteria > Bacillati > Actinomycetota > Actinomycetes > Mycobacteriales > Nocardiaceae > Nocardia > Nocardia sp. NPDC102475. The sequence continues at coordinate 194,172 of NZ_JBVJLS010000017.1, forward strand.
AAGGGATTCGTGCAGTGACCCAGGCACCCGTCCAAACCGACATTCTGGCGACCGCCCGCGAGCAGGTGCTCGAGCGCGGTGCAGGCCTGACGCAGGAGCAGACCCTCGAGGTGCTCCGGCTCGGCGACGACCGGCTGGAGGAACTTCTCGCCCTCGCGCACGACGTGCGCATGAAGTGGTGCGGTCCCGAGGTCGAGGTCGAGGGCATCATCAGCCTCAAGACCGGCGGTTGCCCCGAGGACTGCCACTTCTGCTCGCAGTCGGGCCTGTTCCAGTCGCCGGTGCGCGCCGCCTGGCTCGATATCCCCAGCCTGGTCGAAGCCGCCAAGCAGACCGCCAAGACCGGTGCCACCGAGTTCTGCATCGTCGCTGCCGTGCGCGGTCCGGACGAGCGGCTGATGGCGCAGGTCGCCGCCGGTGTCGAGGCCATCCGCAACGAGGTCGACATCCAGGTCGCGTGTTCGCTCGGCATGCTCACCCAGGAGCAGGTCGACCAGCTCGCCGCCATGGGCGTGCACCGCTACAACCACAACCTGGAGACCTCCCGTTCGCACTTCCCGAACGTCGTCACCACGCACACCTGGGAAGAGCGCTGGGACACCCTGCGCATGGTGCGCGAGGCCGGTATGGAGGTCTGCTGCGGCGGCATCCTCGGCATGGGCGAAACCCTGGAGCAGCGTGCGGAATTCGCGGCGAACCTGGCCGAGCTCGAGCCGGACGAGGTCCCGCTGAACTTCCTCAACCCGCGTCCGGGCACCCCGTTCGGCGACCTCGAGGTGCTGCCCGCGGCCGACGCACTGCGTGCCGTCGCCGCATTCCGGCTCGCGCTGCCGCGCACCATCCTGCGCTTCGCGGGCGGTCGCGAGATCACCCTCGGCGACCTCGGCGCCAAGCAGGGCATCCTCGGCGGTATCAACGCTGTCATCGTCGGCAACTACCTGACCACCCTCGGCCGGCCCGCCGAAGCGGACCTGGATCTGCTCGGTGAGCTGAAGATGCCGATCAAGGCGCTCAACGAAACACTCTGAATCGGTCACGAAAGAGGCTGGCGCCGTGAGTACTGTCATGGATATGGACGAGCGCTACAACCCGTTCACCGGCAAACGCATTGTGCCGGGGCTCGACGATCCGGTCCCGGCCGCCGCGGCACTGGGGCTGGAGCCGCCGCGCTTCTGCGAGCAGTGCGGCCGGCGCATGATCGTGCAGGTCAGCCCGGACGGCTGGTGGGCGAAGTGCTCGCGGCACGGTGGGCTGGATTCGAAGAATCTGGAACACCGCTAGTGGTGGCCGAATACGGCGACGTCGTCACCGCCTCGCCGGGCTCGGCCCGGCTGGTGGGCGTGCGGCGCGAGCTGCGGGCCGCCGCGCTGATCGCGGTCGGTGTGGTACTGCTCAGCGTCCTCGGCGGCGTGGTGTGGGCCTTCGTCGCGCCCACCGAGCAGTATCTGGTGGTCAAGGCGCGCGCCGGCGAGGTACCGGCCAAGGGCGCGGCCCTGACCGGGGAGAGTGTGCACCAGTTCGACGCGCTGGCGATCTTCGTCTGCATCGGCGCGGTGCTGGGTGTGCTGACGGCGATCGGCGCATGGCGTTGGCGTCGCGTGCGCGGACCGCTGCTGCAACTGGGGCTGCTGATCGGTTCCGGCGCAGGCGCTTACGTGATGTCGAAGGTCGGCGAGCAGATCATGCAGTGGCAGCATCCGATGCCCCACGACCCTGCTGTCGGCCAGATCGTGCGGCTGCCGGTGGAGGTCGGCAGTTGGCTGGCGCTGATCGTGCAACCGCTGCTCGCCTCGCTGATCGTGCTGTTCCTCGCTGCACTCAGTCCGACAGAGGATCTCGGCACCGGCTTCAGCGGCCCGCTCGGCGATTCGCGGCCATACTTCACTGCGGCAAGCGGATTCGCGTCCGTCGACAATGCCGATTCGTATCGTGGCGCTGCGAACGGCGGCCCGGTGCCCTACGGTGTGCCGTATGGCGGCTTCGGACCGCCCGGTTCGGATCGCGGGCGCTGACGTTATCCGAACCGTTGCCCCAGCGGCGGCACAGACGTACCAGAACGGCCTAGAATTGTGGGACACGCTGTGCGTTCAGAGAGGAACGGATCATGGCGTTCGTCGGTAGCGGACCAGTGGTCGAAGAACTCGACGCGAAATTCTGGCGGGTCGTCGAGCCGCTCGTCTATCACGGTGCCACACAGGAATTCGTCATCCCAGCGGGCTTCCGCACCGACTTCGCGTCGGTGCCGCGGGCATTGGTCTGGCTGATACCCCGCTACGGCGCCTACACCCGCGCCGCCATCCTGCACGACTATTTGCGGAGCTCGCACGAGGTGAGCACCGCCGACGCGGACGGCCTGTTCCGCCGCTGCCTGCACGAGTTCAACGTATCGGTGCCGCGCCGCTGGATGATGTGGGCCGCAGTGCGTTTGGGAAGCGGACTGCGCGGCGCCACTCTCGGTGATATCGCACGCTTTCTGCTCGTCGCGATCCCCTCGATACTGTTCCTTGCGATCCCGGTCGTCGTGGTGCAGGTATTCCTGTGGCTGTTCTGGTTGGTGGAGTTGGTGTTCTGGACTGTAGCGCGCGTCGGACAGCGCACCGCCGCCCCGCCACCACAACCCCAGATGAAGACCGCCTGACCGTCCGGTCCGGAACTCTCTTTCAGCAGTTCAACCCGCGTATTCACATGTCCTGATGGAGGCTCGCGTTCGCGACCCGGCTTAATCTCATTGCACGCCAGGGGGTGTCGCTCCCGCTATCGGAACGTGCAGGAGGACAGATGGAATCGCGTGTGCGACCGTCGCCGAGAACCGTTTTCGCACAACAATTCGCCGCGCTGTTCGAGGCCGCGGGCAATTCCCATGTTCTAGGGAACACCAAAGGAACGGCTTGCGGAACAAGCCCGTGACGCGTCAATACAGCGTCCCTGGCATGTGGCGGGATCACGCGCCGCAGCTCCCATACCAACCGCCGTGCGGGTGAAAAATCAGTGGTGGCGGTGGTGGCGGCACGGATACCGTTGGCGCACAAAGTCGAGCATGGGAAGGAGGTGGCGATGAGCGAGGATGTGTTGACCAGGCATGGGCAGGGGGTGCTGGTTCCGGAGGTCGGGAAGTCCGAGCGGGCGGATCTGGTGGCGTGGCGACGGCGGGATGCGTTGCGGCGGTCCAGTGCCGCGCAGCCGATTCCCAGTGCGCGGCGGTATCGGCGGAAGGCGAAGCATAAGGGGCGGGAGCGGGATTGAGGATACGTCTCGTGTGACCCCGTTTTCACGTGTGAATGCACGTGGAGGCGGGGTCTTTTCTGTTGTTGGTGGGAACAGGGCTCGGAAGAGCCGATGCCTCTCGGAGTCCGATGCCAGCAGTGTGCATCCGGTGAGCAACCGGTTTGGGTCGAGGTCATCGGCAGGCCGAAAGTAGTTCTGCCACAGGGCTTTCACTGCCCATCGGCATGAGCATTCATCCGCTCCGGAACGATGTACAGGCGACCGGCTTCCGGTCCGGATAACTCGTATCCGACTGTGACCAGCCATATTCGGCGACTCTGCCCACTGCCCCGTACCCCTCGGAGCGATCGATCCCTACCGTGTGAGTTGTTCGAATTGCGGAGTCGAATTTCGGTCTCGACTCCGCGAATCACCGGAAGGATCAGCGATTCGGAGGGGAGAGCAATGTCCTGGATATCGGCGGTGGCGGCAGCGGAGTCGGCGTTCCCGTGCCTCTGGCCGGTGTGCGTGTTGAGCTCCGGGCACCTGGGGGTGCCCGGCGGGCTGTCCGAGTAGAAGGGGAGTGCCCTGGTCGATGGTGACGAGGGCACGCTCGGATGCCGTGGCTCCTACGGCAGTGGCCACGGCACAGTCCATTTCGGGCTCGGCGATCGCTTCGGGGGAGCGGTCGCCGAACTGGGAGGGGGCGATCGTGGGGCAGGCGATCGCGGGCGGTCAGGTGGGTGGGCGCAGCGCCGCGAATTCGTCGGTGACTCGGATTTCGGAGTCGGTGAACCGATAGACCGCCGCGGGACGCCCACCTGCCCGGCCGGGGGATGCGGTCGCGCCGGTCGGCGTGATCACCTTGCGGCGCGTGAGAACTCGCTGCAGATTCGTTGTGTCGACCTCGTAACCGAGCGCGGCGCAGTAGATTTCGCGCAGGGTGGACATGGTGAACCGCTCGGGTGCCAGCGCGAAGGCGATATTGGTGTAGGAGAGCTTCGCGGCGAGCCGGGTGCGCGCGTGTTCGACGACCGTGCCGTGATCGAACGACATGTGCGGCAACTGGGAAACCGGATGCCACGTGGTGTCCGAGGGCAGTTGCGGGTCCGCGGTCAGCGGCACCAGCCCCAGATAGGCCGAGGCGATCCGCCGCGGCGCGGGCACCCGGTCCGGATTGCTGAATACCGACAACTGCTCCAGATGCGCCAGCTCGCGCACATCGACCTTCTCGGCGAGCTGGCGACGGGCCGAGACATTGAGGTCTTCGTCGTCGCGCAGCCGTCCGCCGGGTAGCGACCACGTGCCCTTCTGCGGGTCGAGTGCCCGCTCCCACAGCAGCACCGCGAGTTCGGTCCGCTGACCGGGCGGACATGGCCGAATCAGCTCATCTGTCATGCGCGCAGGGCTGCTACCTGCGGTGATGTCGTCAGGGAAGCGCCGAACCTGGAACACCGCGGTGAGTGTTTCGTGGATGGTGCTACTATGGGCCACGTTTTCGATTATAAGTCGAAAACCTGGTTTGGTGCGAATCGGCTGGCATGTGAAAAGGCACAAGGGCCGAGCGCACGAGGAGAGGAGCCATCATGGCGACGATGGGTGTGAAGCTGGCGCCCCCGCTGATGGGACAGGTAGTCGACGGTCCGACCGGATTCTCCGGGGTCGAGGCCACACCGGAGTGGGCGGCCGAGGTCAAGCGCCTCGCCAGGGAGCGCAACGCGACGATTCTCGCGCACAACTACCAGTTGCCCGAGATCCAGGATGTGGCCGACCATGTCGGTGACTCGCTGGCGCTGTCCCGCATCGCGGCCGAGGCGCCCGAGGACACCATCGTGTTCTGCGGTGTGCACTTCATGGCCGAGACGGCCAAGATCCTCAGCCCCGAGAAGACCGTGCTCATTCCGGACCAGCGGGCGGGCTGTTCCCTGGCCGATTCCATCACCGCCGACGAATTGCGGGCCTGGAAGGCCGAATTCCCGAATGCGGTGGTCGTCTCGTATGTGAACACCACCGCCGCGGTGAAGGCGCTCACCGATGTCTGCTGCACCTCCTCGAATGCCGTCGATGTGGTCGCATCCATCGATCCCGGCCGCGAGGTGCTGTTCCTGCCGGATCAGTTCCTCGGCGCGCACGTCAAGCGGGTCACCGGCCGCGAGAATATGCACATCTGGGCGGGCGAATGCCATGTGCACGCCGGGATCAACGGCGACGAGCTGACCGAACAGGCCCGCACCCACCCGGATGCCGAACTGTTCGTGCACCCCGAATGCGGTTGCGCCACTTCGGCGTTGTACCTCGCGGGTGAGGGCTCGTTCCCGGCCGACCGGGTGCACATTCTGTCGACCGGCGGGATGATCGACGCCGCCAAGGCCGCGAAGTCGAATCAGGTCCTGGTCGCCACCGAGGTCGGCATGCTGCACCAGTTGCGCAAGGCCGCCCCCGGCATCGACTTCCAGGCCGTGAACGATCGTGCGTCCTGCAAGTACATGAAGATGATCACCCCGGCGGCGCTGTTGCGCTCGCTCGTGGAGAACACCGACGAGGTGCACGTCGACCTGGAAACCGCCGCGCTGGCCCGCAATTCGGTGCGGCGCATGATCGAAATCGGCAACCCGGGCGGTGGCGAATGAACGGCCGCGAACGGAGCGCGACGTGCGCGCTCGTCCGGAGCGGCGGTGCGGAATGATCGCCGGGGCAGTCGGTAGCGATACCGCTGCCGACCAGGTCGAGAAGGGCCGGGGCGCATGAGCGGCGCGCCGCGGATCGACTGGGAAGCCGCCGCCGATCTGGTCGTGATCGGCGGGGGCGTCGCCGGGTTGACCGCGGCACGAACGGCATCGCTGCGCGGGCTGCGGGTGCTCATCCTCAGCAAGGGCGGCCCGACCGATACCGCAACCCAGTACGCCCAAGGTGGCATTGCCGTCGTTGCGCCGCATGAGGATTCGGTGGAATCGCATGTGCGCGACACGGTCGAGGCCGGTGCCGGACTATGTGACGAGACGGCGGTGCGTTCGATCGTCGAAGGCGGCCAGGCTGCGGTCGCCGCACTGACCGATCTAGGTGCGGTCTTCGATCTCGCTCGGGACGGCCAGATCTCGCGCACCCGCGAGGGCGGTCACAGCACGCGACGGATCATCCATGCCGGAGGCGACGCCACCGGCGCCGAGGTGCAGCGCGCGCTGAATGCGGCTGGGTTGCCGGTCCTGTTCGGTGCCGCGGCACTCGAAGTTGTTACCGGGCGGACCGGTGTGCAGGGTGTGATCGCGGTGTCGGAGAACGGATTCGGGGTCGTGCACGCACCGGCGGTGCTGCTGGCCACGGGCGGGCTCGGTCAGCTGTACGCGCTGAGCACGAATCCGCCGGGTGCGACCGCCGACGGCATCGCGCTGGCGCTCTGGGCCGGCGCCACGGTGGCCGATCTCGAATTCGTGCAGTTCCATCCGACGGTGCTCTACACCCCCGGCGGACTCGGCAGACGGCCGTTGATCAGCGAGGCGGTCCGCGGCGAAGGCGCGACACTGGTCGATTCCGATGGGAATTCGGTGACCGCAGGTGTGCACCCGCGTGGTGATCTGGCACCGCGCGATGTGGTGTCGCGTGCGATCGCCGCACGGATGCGCGCCCTCGGCACCGATCACATCTACCTCGACGCCCGAGCGATCGAAAGCTTCCCGCAACGGTTCCCGACGATCACCGCATCCTGCCTGGCCGCCGGGATCGACCCGCATACCGATCTCATTCCGGTCGCACCCGCCGCGCACTATCAATGCGGCGGGGTCGTGACCGACACCCACGGCCGGACCGCGGTTCCCGGTCTGTATGCTGCGGGTGAGGTGGCGCGTACCGGGCTGCACGGTGCCAACCGCCTGGCCTCGAACAGTCTGCTCGAGGGGCTTGTGGTCGGTGAACGGGCCGGGGTGGCCGCTGCCGAACGTCTCGGCGAGGAAGCGCACGTGACGGACGTGTCCTTCCACACCATTCCGCGCGCCGCCCGAGCCTTGGTGCAGCAGTCGATGACGTTGCATGCCTCCGTGGTTCGCGATGCCGCCGGACTGGCGGAGGCGGCCGTGCGGTTGCGAGATGCGGTGTCACACAGTGCGGCAAGTCGCTTGCGTGCCGAGTTGACCACTGCCAAACAGCGGTTGACAGGTGCGGCGATCGAACTCTCGGCACTGAACGGCAGCGGGGCCGTGAATGCCGATGCGGCGTCGCACGACACCGACGACCTCAACGGTGCGGCTGCGGCACAACGCATCACCGCGTTCGAGGACGCCGCCCTCACCCTCACCGCCCAGGTGCTGCTGCTCTCCGCGGCCGCCCGCACCGAAAGCCGCGGCTCGCACACCCGCTCCGACCACCCGACCCCCGACGATCACCAAGGTCGCAGTCGCGCAGTACGTCTGGGCACAGAAGGTCACCCCGTCCCCGCCCCCGACGGTCTCGACCTCACCACCTGGACCCAGGACGCCATCCCCAGCGCCTCATGACCGCGGCAAGCACGAGAACAGTAGGACGAGGAGTGCACTGATGGGACTGGATACCGGCCTGGATCGTGACGAGGTGCTGGCCCTGATTCGCACCGCACTGGATGAGGATCTGCGCTACGGCCCCGATATCACCACGGCGGCAACGGTTCCCGCCGATGCGGCGGTGAAGGCGTCGGTGGTTTCGCGCCAGCCGGGCACGGTGGCCGGGCTCGATATCGGCCTGCTCGTGCTCGACGAGGTGATCGGTGCGGGCAATTACGAAATCACCGATCGGGTCGCCGACGGGACCCGGGTCGAGCCGGGCCGGTCGGTGCTGGGACTGGTCGCGCCGACCCGCGGTCTGCTCACCGCCGAACGGACCATGCTCAACCTGGTCTGCCACCTGTCCGGCATCGCGACCGCCACCGCCGCCTGGGTCGACGAGGTCGCGGGCACCGACTGCCGCGTCCGCGACAGCCGCAAAACCCTGCCCGGCCTGCGTGCCCTGCAGAAATACGCGGTCCGCGTCGGCGGTGGCGTCAACCACCGCATGGGCCTCGGCGATGCCGCCCTGATCAAGGACAATCACGTGGTAGCCGCCGGTTCGGTGGTCGCCGCCCTCCGCGCGGTGCGCGAGCTCGCCCCCGATATCGCCTGCGAGGTCGAAGTGGACAGCCTCGAACAACTGGACGCCGTCCTGGCCGAAAACGTCGAACTGGTCCTGCTCGACAACTTCCCACTCTGGCAAACCCAAGCCGCCGTCCAACGCCGCAACGCCCAGGCCCCCACCACCAAACTCGAATCCTCCGGCGGACTGACCCTTACCGATGCTGCCGACTACGCCCGCACCGGCGTCGACTACCTGGCCGTCGGCGCACTGACCCACTCGGTGCGCGTCCTCGACCTCGGCCTGGACATGTAACCGTCAGGCGGTGAGTTCGCGTTCCAACGGCGTGCGGAATCGGGGGATGGCGCGAACCTCGCCGTACCAGGTGGTGATGCGGGCGGCTTCGGCTTCGATGAGCGATTCCGCTTCGGAGCCGATGTCTTCCAGAAGGCGGTAGACGATTTCGCCGTCTTTGCGCTGGGCCCAGCCGCCGACTATGCGCCCGTTCCACCAGATGGTGGGACCGACGTTTCCGTTGCGATCGAAGAGGGTTGAAGCGTGGGGGCCGAGGTACCAGTCGCGAGACTGCCAGCCCATGGGGGTCGGGTCGAGCGCGGGGAGCAGGGCGGCCCAGGGTTCGGGCTCGGGGGTCGGGTCCTGGTCGTCGGCTAGTAGCAGACCGGTGGTGCCGTCGAGATCGACCTCCACCACATCGAGTTGGGCGAGTGCCTTGCGAACCTCGGTAAGGGTCCAGCCGGTCCACCACTTGATATCGGTGATGGGCGCGGGCCCGAAGGCGTAGAGCCACTGCCGGACGAGTTCGGCGCGTGCCGCATCGGCGGGCATGGTCGGAACACCTTGCGGCAGCCAGGTTTCTATCGGCGCCCAGGTGTATTGGCTGCTCGTCCAACTCCCATTCGGCCGACCGCGCACGATGCGCCCCTCGACACCGAGGATCACGAGCACCCAGGTGGTAATGCTGGTGGGACGCGAATACGCCTTGTCCGGAGCGGGATTCACCTGTGTACGCAGCCGGGGCACGTCCTTGCTCAGCTGTGCGCCGGTCGCCGCCCCGCGCGCCAAGAGCGCCTTGTGCGTTTCGTCTTCGACGTCGGCCAGCCACGCGCGCACATCCCCGTCGACCACACCGGCCTGCTCGATGAACCTGCCGTAGGTGCGACGTTGCTTCTCCGCCAACGCATCCGCGCACGACGCCTGTAATACCGGCAGCAACTCGACCGGTGCGATGAACATCGTGCGCCGCATCGCCAGCAGGCGCAGCAGCGTCCGATCGTCGTACAGCGCCTTCTCGACATGTGCGGGCTCAGCGGTGCGACTGCGCGCGCCCACCGACAGGTACACCGTCGCTGGATCGGTCGCATGCAGGACGACGAGGGATCGGACGATATCGGCAACGTCATCGGTACGGGACGCTGGTGTCAGCCGATGCCGCCGCGCCAGCCGGGCCTGCCGCTCCGCCGCATCAATCGAACGCATATGCGAATACTAGCGGTCAGATGCCGAACTGCTGCGGATCCACCCCCAGCGTCTGGCATGCCTCCCGTACCGCCGCGATCTCGTTCTGATCGAAATTCCCGTCCGCATTGCCGATCATGATGCCGATCTGGACGACCGCATGCGCCTCGGTCGGCTTACCCGCCGCCTTGCCGATCTGCTGCAGCACATGTGCCCGCCCGAATGCCGGATCGCCGACCAGCCGGTTGCAGTTGTCCTCGAACAGGTCGCGCAATTCATCGGTCGGGAAGTTCTGCAGCACCGGATCGGAGCCGATGAGTCCGGCCACCCGCATGCGCTCGGCCGGCTCGATGGTGCCGTCGGCCGCCGCGACGAGTGCGCACATGCCCATGCTCGCGTCCCGGAACGAACCGCCGCGCAGCTCGTTCTTCTTGGCCAGCAACTGCGCTCGCCACTGCGGGGCCTTGTCCATCAGATCCATCAGGCGACCGATATTGGTCGCATTGCTGATGAGACGGTTCAAGAAGGCCATGGAAACTCCCCGGAACGAGGTTCGGACGACAGACAGGCCCGAACTCTGGATCGACATCGCGCACGCTAGCAGAACCCACCGGGACACGCCTGCCCCGAAACACCGCCGAATTACGTCGGCTGCCAGGCACGCACCAGATCGAGCAACCCCGGAAAACGGGCGTCGAGATCTTCGATCCGCACCCGGCTGCGGCGCTCCAGTCCGTACTGCCGCTGACGGGTGACACCGGCCTCGCGCAGCACCCGGAAATGGTGCGTCAGTGTCGATTTCGGCCGATCGATATCGAACCAGCCGCACGAGCGATCGGCCTCGGGGGATTCGAGCAGCAGTTTCTGCACCATGCTCAGCCGCAGCGGATCGCTGAGCACGCCGAGCACATCCTCGAGCCGCAGTTCGGCACGCGTCGGCTCGGGCAGCGTGGTCGCGACGGTGTCGGTCGATGGCATCGGCTCTCCTGCGAATCGCGAATTCTTAGTTCGACTTCTATCGTACTAGATGTTAAGTTCGACCTCCGTCGTACCAGTACGAGAATTTTCGAACTAGGAGGTTGGGATGGCGACACTCATAGCGAAACCGGAAACCGAGGTGCGGCGCGAGGGCGCGGTGTGGCTGGCGGCCTGGCCCGTGCTCGCGGTCTTCGTACTCGCGAATGCGCCGACCCCGCTGTATGTCGTGTGGCAGCACCGGCTCGGCTTCTCCTCGGGCATGTTGACCGCTGTATTCGCCTGCTACATCGTCGGTTTGCTCGGTGCGCTGCTGGTCGCGGGTGTTGTCTCGGATCGCATCGGCCGCAGGCCCGTGCTGCTGCCCGCGGTGCTCCTCGCGATGCTCGCCTGCGTCCTGTTCGCCACCGCGAATTCGGTCGCGATGCTGGCGATCGCGCGCCTGCTCACCGGAATAGCGGTCGGCGCGGCCGTCTCGGCGGGGATGGCGGCGGTGACCGATATCGGCGGCCCGGAGCGCAAACGCCTTGCCGCACTTGCGGCCTCATCGGCCATGGTGCTCGGCGCGGGCTTCGGTCCGCTGCTGGCGGGTCTGCTGTCACAGCTCGTTCCAGGCCCGACCGTCACTATTTTTGTCGTCGAAATCGTCTTGCTTGCTACGGCTTTCGCGGTCATCGGGCGGCTCGACCTGCCCAAGGGCGTTCGCGGACATGGCCCATGGATCCGCATCCCCGCGGTCGCACCGGGCGGACGCACTGCCGTGCTGCTCGGCATCGCGGTGTTCGCACCGGGTATCACCGCGACATCATTCGTGCTCTCGCTCGGTCCCTCACTGCTGTCGAACCTCTTGGGCGCCACCAACCGAGTGCTCGCAGGTGGCTTGGCCTTCGTTATGTTCCTCGGCGCCACCGGCATCCAATTCGCGGTGCGGCGGCTGCGCCTGCGCACGATCCTGCTTGGCGGTACGGCAGCCACCCTGCTCAGCATGATCACCCTGGTCGCGGCGCTGCGGCTGTCATCGATCGCGTTCTTCGCCACCGCGGCGATCCTCGCGGGCATCGGCCAGGGCATGGGCCAGTTCGGCGGTCTCACGGCCATCAGCGCGAGCGTGCCCGCCGATCGGCTCGCCGAGGCCAATGCCGCCCAGAACGTCGGCGGATACCTGCCCGCCGCGGTACTTCCGCTGTCAGCCGGATTCCTCAGTGACACAATCGGTTTGCCCGCGGGCGCGATCACCTTCGCCGGTATCGTCGGCGCGGCCGCGGTGCTCGGCGCGGTATTCGTCGCGACTCGCCCGGGCACTGCGACCGGGCAGCGATAGCCGCATGTCATCATTCCGGCATGAGACACCTACTGCTGACGCTCGGCTGTGCGCTGTTCGCCGCGGTGTCGACGACAAGCCTTGTCGCACCGCCCGTTTCGGCCGAACCGGAATGCGCGGTGCAAGTGGACGTGCGACCGGTGACCCTGACGGTGGACGGCGAGGACGCCACCGGCCGGGTATACGAACCGCATCGCTGCGCTGCGGGCGATCCGACGCCGCGTGATCTGGTCGTCGCGGTGCACGGCCATGACGGCACCTCTGCCGATTACGCCGAATATCTGACCTCGATCGTCCGCCGCACCGCGACCCCCATCCTGTCCATGGACGCCCGCAGCGCGACCAGTGCCTGGCGGACCGGCGACTGGAATCTGTGGGCGGGCTGGCGCGATATCGTCACCGCCACCCAGTGGTACAAGAACGAGCATCCGACGATCGGCCGCACCGTGCTGTGGGGCTGGAGTCAGGGCGGCACCATGAGCGGACTCGCGGTGGCGCACGGACCGCAGGGGCTCTTCGACTACTGGGTCGACAATTACGGCCCCGCGGACGATTTCACCATGTGGCTCGCGTCGGCGGGCGTCGATCCCGCACTGCCCGGCCAGATCGAGCGCGATGCGGGCGGCTGCGCCCCGACGGTCTGCCCGCTGGCCTATGCCGAACGTTCGCCCGTTCTCCTTGCCGCCCGGATGAGCATGAAACGCGCCTTCCTCATCCACGGCACCGGTGACGATGTGGTGCCGTACCCGGCGACCCTGGAAATGCGAGCCGGACTGCTCGCCGCGGGCAAACCCACCTCGATGTATACCGTCGTCACCGGCCGCGACCTGAACGGCGCCGTCGTCCCGGGCGATCACAGCGTCGGACCCGCGTACTTCGAGGGCGGCTGCGTGGTCGAGCGGCTGCTGCTCGGCACCGAACCCGTCGACGGACCCGACCGCGACTATCTGGTCGACGTCGCCCGCGGCATCGTGACCGCGCCCCCGGCCCCGCCGAACGCCAAATGCGCCGCCTAGGGAACACCTGTCGGTGCGTTGTGGTTCATTCGGGCAGGACCGGATACAAGGAGAGGTGCAATGAAGCCGAATGACCCCGCTTACCACTGGAGCGGCGCGGAATTGGACCTCGACGCATACTTGGCGCGCATCGGCTACAACGGCGACCGCACCCCGACACAGGCCACCCTGCGCGCCCTGGTCTACGCGCACACCACCACGATCCCGTTCGAGAATCTGGAGTCCATTCTCGGCCGCCCTGTTCCGCTGGATCTGGAATCGTTGCAGGACAAGATGATTCGACAGCGGCGCGGCGGCTACTGCTACGAGAACGTCGGCCTGTTCGCCGCCGCGCTGGAACGGCTCGGCTTCGGGGTGACCGGTCTCAGCGGCCGGGTCACCATGGGCGTGTCCGACGGTCTACGCCCGCCCACCCACGCCCTGCTGCGCGTCACCACCAGCGATGACGACCGCGTCTGGATCTGCGATGTCGGCTTCGGCTCCGGACCCCTCGCGCCCTATGAACTGGTCGAGGGCGGTGAATTCACGCTCGGCGACTGGCGCTTCCGGCTCGAACACACCACCGGCGAACTCGACAGCGATCTGTGGGTGCTGCACCAATTCGGCCGCGACGGCTGGATCGACCGCTACACCTTCACGCTGAATCCGCAGTACCGCATCGATTTCGCGGTCGGCAACCACTTCGTCTCCACCTCGCCGCGCTCACCGTTCACCGCCCGGCCGTTCGTGCAGCGCTTCCTCCCGGACGTCCACCACGTGCTGGACAACCTCACCCTCATCACCGAATATCCGAACGGCTCCAGCGAGACCCGCGAACTCGAACTCGCCGAACTTCCGAAAATCCTCACCGAGGTCTTCGACATCGACCTGTCCGAACCCGACGCCACCGCCCTCGCCCAGGGGCCGTGGCTCGCCTGAATCCGCTCCGTGCGGCTACCCAGGCTCGTTGCCGTCCGGCACTAGAGTCGGCCGGGTGCGTGCTTACCGGAATCTTCTTGTTCTGTTCGCAGCCTCCGCCCTGGCCCTGAGTGGTTGCGGCTCAGGGCGGGCCCAGCCCGACACCGTCGCCGGGCAGTTCGCCGATGCGCTCAGCCGCGACGATATCGCCGCGGCCGCCGCACTCACCGACGACCCGGCCACGGCATCGGATGCGCTGGGCAAGCTCTACGACGGGCTCGGCAAGGATGTGAAATACGAGGTCCGCAGCGCGGACAAGAACTCCTTCACCCTCGCCGCCACCTGGAAGTTCGGCAAGAACGAGTGGAGCTACACCACCAACGGTTCCGCCGCCGATTCCGGCGACGGCTGGAAGATCAAATGGGATCCCAATGCCATCGCACCCGGTCTCGCACTCGGCCCGCTGAGCTACACCACCACCTATCCGAAGCCCGCGCGCATTCTGGAGTCATCGGGCGGTGAGTTGATGACCCAGCAGGTGGTCACCCTGGTGAACGTCGCCCCCGGTGCCGATACCGCCACGCTCGCCGCGGTGCTCGCTCCCGTCGCCGCCGATATCACCGCGCAGTCGCTGCAATCGGATCTGGCTGCGGCCCAGGGCAAGTCGATCACCGCGGTCACCCTGCGCGACGCCGATATCGCCCCGATCCAGACGGCGCTGGCCGCAGTCCCGGGCGTCACCCTCGCGCCGCAGACCCGCCTGCTCGCCACCGACAAATCCCTCGCGTCACCGGTGCTGTCCGGCCTCGCCGACCTGTGGCAGAGCTCCACCGACGCGGCGGCAGGCTGGGCGGTGCGGGCGCAGACCACCGACGGCACCGAACGCGTCGCCGGTCAGGATCCGAAACCCACCGCGGATATCACGACCACACTCGACACCGATCTGCTGCGCTACGCGGAGAGCGCATTGACGCCGATCACCCAGCCCGCCGCGATCGTCGCGATGCAACCCTCCACCGGAAAGGTGCTCGCCGTCGCGCAGAACGCGGCCGCCGACGCCCAGGGACCGATCGCGCTCACCGGCCTGTATCCACCGGGTTCGACCTTCAAGACCGTCACGGTCTCGGCCGCTCTGCAATCCGGCGCTGTGACACCCGACACCGTCCTGCCGTGCCCGGCCACCGCGAATATCGAGGGCCGCCGCATCCCCAACGACAACAACTTCGACCTCGGCAATGTCGCGCTGCACACCGCGTTCGCCCAGTCCTGCAACACCACCATGGGCCAACTCGCGGCGAATCTCGCACCGAACGGCCTGACCGATGCCGCGGCACAACTCGGCCTCGGCATCGACTTCGTCACACCCGGTCTGACCACCGTCACCGGCAAGGTGCCGACGGCGGACACCCCGGCGCTGCGCGTGGAGTCCGGTATCGGCCAGGGCAGGGTGACGGCCTCACCGTTCGGTATGGCGCTGGTCGCCGCATCCATCGCGCGCGGATCGATGCCGCTGCCGATGGTCGTCGACGGGCAGCCCGGCGTAGCCGATCACACCCCGGCGCCGCTGCCGCCGACCACCGACGAGCAGCTGAAAACCATGATGCGCGAAACCATTACCGGCGGCACCGCCACCGCATTGCGTGATATCCCAGGACTGATCGGCAAGACCGGCACCGCCGAGTACATCGATGACAAGCATGCCCACGGCTGGTTCGTCGGCATCGACGGTGACCTGGCCTTCGCCGTATTCGTCAGCGATGCCAACAGCTCGGGTCCGGCTGTGGAGGCCGCAGGCCGTATGCTGCGTGCAAGACATTGAGCGTCACTGTCGAATCAGCACGGTATTAGCGTTCGGCGCGTGTGGGCGGCGAATATACCCCCGCAGCCGCGTGCCGAGGATTGCGCCCCGCTACACTCGTCGGCGGAACGCGTTGATGGTCAATACGCGTGATGTCACGATTTCGAGAAGGTTCGGAGTAGGCGCCATCGATACCGGTCAATTGATCGCGGAGCACTACCGCCTGGTCGAGCGGATTGGTAGCGGCGGCACGGGTGTGGTTTGGCGTGCCATCGACGAACGCCTGCAGCGCTCGGTCGCGGTGAAGCAGATCCACATCAAGCCCAGCCTGCCCGAAGCCGAGCGCGACGTGGTGCGACAGCGCGCGATCCGCGAGGCCCGCAATGCGGCGCGCTTCCAGCATCCGAATGCGATCGTCGTCTTCGATATCACCGAGCACAACGGGGACCCGTGCCTGGTGATGGAGTACCTGAAGTCGAAGAGTCTGGCGGGCGTGATCTCCGCGCAGGGGATGCTGCCGCTGACCCAGGTCGCGCGGATCGGCGAACAGGTCGCCGCGGCGCTCATCGCCGCACATCACGCCGGAATCGTGCACCGCGATGTCAAGCCGGGCAATATCCTGCTCGACGACACCGGCACGGTGAAGATCACCGACTTCGGTATCTCCCGCGCCACCGGTGACGTCACGCTCACCGAGACCGGTCTGATCTGCGGTACCGCCGCTTATCTCGCGCCGGAGGTCGCACGCGGCGCCGACCCGACACCGGCCGCCGACGTATTCGCCTTGGGCGCAACGCTTTTCCACGCGCTCGAGGGCGAACCGCCGTACGGTGCCAGCGCCAACCCGCTCGCCGTGCTCTATGCCGCGGCGAACGGCCAGGTGAGCGAACCTCGGCACGCTGGCCCCGCAACCGACTTCCTGCTGGATCTGCTCAGCCCGGATCCCACCGAGCGGCCGACCATGCGTGCGGCCCGCGAACATCTTTCCGCGCTCGCCGATTCCGGACCGGTGACCGCCGGATTCGTCCCGGCCAGTGAGGCTTTCGGTCGGCGCGGCGAATCCGCGACCCGTGCGCTGCGGCCACCGGCCAATCCGACGCCGGAGCACCAGCCGACCGCGCGGCAGCCACGTCCGGCGCCGCCGCCGCGAAATTCCGTCCGTCCCGCCAACTCCAGTGCATCGCATCCGTCTACCGCCGCGCATCCGCGTACGGCGACGCAGCCGCGTCCGGCGCCGCGCAAGTCCGGTGGCAAGCGCAAGGCCGTACTGGTCGGCGCGACCATCGGTGCGGTGGTGGCCGTCGTGGCCATCCTGATCGGTGCGCTGAATCAGTCGGGCACCAATACGCCGTCGGTGCAAGCGAGTCCGCCTTCGTCGTCGGTGTCCAAGGGGACCACTTCCACGGCTGCCGCGGGCGCGCCGGGGCAAACGAAGAGCGTCGGCACGGCAGACTCGCGGCAATCCATCGATCAAGTGGTGGACTTCTACAACAACCTCACCTATATGAGTTTCGCGTCTGCGTGGAAACAGTTGACTCCCGCTGCCCAGCGGGTCTACGGCAGTCAGTCAGCCTTCCAGGATTACTGGACGCAGAATCGGGTCACGGGCTTCAACACTGTTGATGCGGCCGGTGGTGGTACAGGTACCAACCCAGACGGTTCGGTGGAAATCAATGTGGCCAGCGTGACCTATGCGGGCCAGAACAGGTCGGTGACGCTGCGGTTGATCAACCCTGGCAGCGGCACCCCACTCATCGACAGCGACACCCGCAGCGGCGACGCGCGCTAGTCACGGCGGCGGGTGCGGTGCGCTATCGGGCAACGGACCGCACCGAGGTCTGCGCCCAATTCGCCAGCAGCGCAAGGGCGGTGGCGCTCGGCGAATCCGCTTCGGTGGTGTGCATGATCAGCGCCTGATCCGGATCGTCGGGCAGGCGCAGGGTTTCGAAGCCCAGATCGAGTCGGCCGACCACCGGGTGCAGATAAATGTAGCGCCCGTGCGTCTTGTCCTTGAGTTCGTGACGCTGCCACATGGCGCCGAAGTCGGCGGAGTTCGCGCTCAATTCCTCGATGAGCGAAGCGATTCCGGCATCGCCGGGATTGCGCGCCATATCCAGGCGCAGGTACGCGACGACATCGGCGGCCTTGGCCGTCCAATCCTCGTACAACTCCCGCATCCCCTCATCGAGGAAGACCAGCCGGGCCAGATTGCGCTCGCGGGGCGGTAGTGCGCCGAAATCGGTAATGAGCGCGGCGGCGAGGGAATTCCAGGCGAGCACATTGGTGCCGCGGCCCACGATGTAGGCGGGGACGTCGGCGGCCGCGTCGAGCAGCCTGCGCAATCCGGGACGGACTTGCTGTTCGGCCGGCGGCTCCTCGCCGGACCACGGCCGCGCCAGTCGATACAGATGCTCGCGTTCCACCGGATTCAGCCGCAGCGCCTGCGCGACGGCATCCAGCACCGACTCCGAAAAGTGCAGGGTGCGTCCCTGTTCCAGACGCACATAGTGGTCGACACTGACCCCGGCCACCATGGCCAGCTCCTCGCGGCGCAGACCGGGCACCCGGCGGCGGCTGCCGTAATCGGGCAGGCCGACCTCCTCCGGGCTCAGCCGCGCCCGCCGGGAACGCAGGAATTCGCCGAGTTCGGCACGTCGATCCAGACTCACGTCATCCAGTATCCAGCCGGTTGCCGGGCGCATCCTGGTCATGCCGTGCCCAGGCTCGCGCGGCGCTGTTTACCGCCGCCGTCCGCGCCGAAAGTAGTGATCACCGCCGGAACGGTTCCGGCAGTGAACGGAGACGGACACAATGAGCAACACCCGCCCCCTCGGCGACACCGGCATGGACCTCACCCCGCTCGGCTTCGGCACCTGGATCTTCGGCGGATCCGGTTGGCAGTACTCATGGGGCGCCACCGATGACGCCGAGTCGATCGCCGCCATTCGGCACGCGGTGCACGCCGGAATCAACTGGATCGATACCGCAGCCGCCTACGGGGTCGGCCATGCCGAGGATGTGGTCGGTCGCGCGCTCGCCGACATCCCGGAAACCGAGCGGCCCTATCTCTTCACCAAAACCGGCTTGATCTGGGAAGAAGGCGACGACCGTTCCGGCCCGCCGCGCCGGATCATGCGGCCCGATGTGGTGCGCAAGGAAATCGAGGATTCGCTGCGTCGGCTGCGTGCCGAGCAGATCGACCTCTACCTGGTGCACTGGCCGGACACCGGTGCGGTGTTCGTCTACGGCGCCGAGGGTGAGGCCAATGACCAGGCAACTCCGCTCGAGGAGTATTGGCAGGTCATGGCCGATCTGAAGAAGGAAGGCAAGGTCCGCGCCATCGGCCTGTCCAACCACGACGCGGCCCAGCTGCCGATCGCCGAATCCATCGCCCATGTCGATGCGATCCAGCCGCCGTTCTCGGCGGTCAACCGCTCGGCCGCGGCCGATATCGCCTGGGCACACGAGAACGGCACCGGCGTGATCGTCTACTCGCCACTGCAATCGGGCCTGCTCACCGGCACATTCACCGAAGAACGCCTGCGCAATCTCCCAGACGAGGACTGGCGCGGTTCGCATCCGGACTTCACCACCGGCCTGTCGGCCAAGCTCGCCCTCGTCGAAGCCATGCGCCCGATCGCGGCCCGCCATGGCGTGACCGTCGCCGAGGTGGCCCTGGCCTGGGCGACCGCATGGCCCGGCATCACCGGCGCCATCGTCGGCGCACGTAACGCCAAGCAGATCGACGGCTGGCTCGGTGCCCGTGAACTCGCGCTCAGCACCGATGATCTCGCCGCAATCGAGACCGCCATCACCACGACCGGCGCGGGCACCGGCCCCGCCCGCGCGTAATTTCCGAGGAGCCCCCATGACACTGCACGTCGTCGCCGAATTCCGCGCCAACTCGGGCCGCGAAGACCGCCTACGCACGGCACTCGAGGCAATGATCGAACCGTCCCTCGCCGAGCCCGGCTGCCTGACCTACCACCCCTACACCGACCCCAACGACCCATCCCACATGGTGCTCGTCGAGGAGTGGACCACCCCGGAAGCCCTCGACGAACATTTCACGACGCCACATTTCTTCCATGTGCGCGACGTACTCGACCAGATCCTGGCCGAACCGATGATCATCAAGCGCCTCGTCTCGGCCTGACACCCGCCGCGCCCCGGTCCACTATCGGACCGGGGCAGGCGGCCGTACTCCGCGCCACATCCGGCGACCGCAGCGGATAACGGGTGGCACCGGACCGATAGGCTGGTAGCTGGAGCGGAGCGGAGAATACCGACCGCTCGGCGTCGGGCACGGCGTCCAAGGATCAGGACAGACAGGATCGCAGACCTCATGACATCCCGCATCGAGCTCGCCCGCGTTGATCTGCGCGGCCGTACTCCCTCCGCTGCCGAGCTGCGCACCGCGCTGCCGCGCGGGGGAGTCGACGTGGACTCGGTGCTGCATCAGGTGCGACCGGTGGTGGAGGCGATCCGGGATCGCGGGGTCGCGGCGGCGCTGGAGTTCAGCGAGCAGTTCGACGGCGTGATTCCGGCGAGCGTGCGGGTGCCCGCGGCCGAGTTGGAAGCCGCATTGGAGAAATTGGATCCGGCCGTGCGTACCGCACTCGAGGTCGCGATCGAACGGACCCGAAAGGTGCACGCCGATCAGCGACGCACCGATACCACCACCGAGGTCGTGCCCGGCGGCACTGTCACCGAGCGGTGGGTTCCGGTCGAGCGGGTGGGGCTCTACGTGCCCGGCGGCAATGCCGTCTACCCGTCGAGCGTCGTGATGAATGTGGTGCCCGCGCAGGCGGCCGGTGTCGACTCGCTGGTGGTGGCCTCGCCGCCGCAGGCGCAGCACGGCGGGCTGCCGCACCCGACCATCCTGGCAGCCGCGAAGCTGCTCGGGGTCGAGGAAGTGTGGGCCGTCGGCGGTGCGCAAGCCATCGCGCTGCTGTCCTACGGCGGTATCGATACCGATGGAGCGCAGCTCGAGCCGGTCGACCTGATCACCGGTCCCGGCAATATCTTCGTGACCGCCGCCAAGCGCCTGTGCCGCGGCCTGGTCGGCATCGACGCCGAAGCGGGGCCCACCGAGATCGCGATCCTGGCCGATGCCACCGCCGATCCGGTCCACGTCGCCGCCGATCTGATCAGCCAGGCCGAACACGATGTGCTCGCCGCCAGCGTGCTCGTCACCGACAGCGTCGAACTCGCGGAGGCGGTGGACGCCGCGCTCACCACCCAGATGACGGTGGTCAAGCACGCGCATCGGGTGCGAGAGGCATTGTCCGGCAAGCAATCCGGCACCGTGCTCGTCGACGATATCGAGCAGGGGCTGCGGGTGGTGAATGCCTACGCCGCCGAGCATTTGGAGATCCAGACCGCCGATGCGCCTGCCGTCGCGGCCCGAGTGCGCAGTGCCGGCGCGATCTTCGTCGGTGCGTATGCCCCGGTCAGCCTCGGCGACTACTGCGCGGGCTCCAACCACGTACTCCCGACGGCGGGTTGCGCGCGACACTCGTCGGGCCTGAGCGTGCAGACCTTCCTGCGCGGGATCCACGTCGTCGAATACACCGAGGCCGCGCTCAAAGATGTCGCCGGTCACGTGGTCGCCCTGGCCAATGCCGAGGACCTGCCCGCACACGGCCAGGCCGTACAAGCGCGATTCGAGGCACTGGCATGACCCCCGAGATCACCGTACCCGGCTCCGACATCAGCCTGGACGACCTGCCGCTGCGCGAGAATCTGCGCGGCAAAAAGCCTTACGGCGCACCGCAATTGACGGTGCCGGTGCAGCTGAACACCAATGAGAACCCGCACCCGCCGAGCCGGGCCCTCATCGACGACGTCGCCGAATCCATTCGCGCCGCCGCCACCGACCTGCACCGCTACCCGGACCGCGACGCCGTCGCCCTGCGCTCCGACCTGGCCGAATACCTGACCCGCCAGACCGGCACCGCGGTGAATACCGCCAATGTCTGGGCGGCCAACGGCTCCAACGAAATCCTGCAGCAACTGCTGCAGGCCTTCGGCGGACCAGGCCGCAGTGCACTCGGTTTCGTGCCGTCGTACTCGATGCACCCGATCATTTCCGAGGGTATCGATACCGAATGGGTCGAGGCCAAGCGCAATGCCGACTTCTCCCTCGATATCGACTACGCGCTCACCGTCATCGCCGAGCGCCGACCCGATGTGGTCTTCGTGACCAGCCCCAACAACCCGACCGGACACAGCATTCCGCAGGCCGACCTGGCCCGGATCCTGGCCGCCGCACCGGGCATCGTGGTCGTCGACGAGGCTTACGGCGAATTCTCCGCCGAGCCGAGCGCGATCGCCCTGATCGATCGGTATCCGACGAAACTCGTGGTCAGCCGCACCATGAGCAAGGCCTTCGCCTTCGCGGGCGGCCGCCTCGGCTATCTGGTCGCCGCCCCCGCGGTGATCGACGCGATGCTGCTGGTGCGACTGCCCTATCACCTGTCGGTGGTAACCCAGGCCGCCGCCCGCGCGGCGCTGCGCCACGCCGACGAAACCCTCGGCAGCGTCGCCGAACTGGCGGCACAGCGGGACCGGGTCGCGGAAGCGCTGGCCGCCATGGGTTTCGAGGTGATCCCCAGCGACGCCAACTTCCTGCTCTTCGGTCGCTTCACCGACGCCCCCCGCGCCTGGCAGCACTACCTGGACCGCGGCGTGCTGATCCGCGACGTCGGCATTCCGGGATATCTGCGCGCCACCATCGGTCTGGCCGCCGAGAACGACGAATTCCTGCGCGTCAGCGGCACTGTGGCCGATACCGACCTCACCATCCGATGAATCCGCCTGTGGAGGAAACAAAGATGAATCGCACCGCGCGGGTGGAGCGCGTCACCAAGGAATCGAATATCGTCGTCGAGCTGGACCTCGACGGCACCGGCAAGACCGACATCTCCACCGGTGTCCCGTTCTACGACCACATGCTGACCGCGCTCGGCGCACACGCCAGCTTCGATCTGACGGTGCGCGCCGAGGGCGATATCGAGATCGAGGCGCACCACACCGTCGAGGACACCGCCATCGTCTTCGGCCAAGCGCTGGGTAAGGCACTTGGCGACAAGTCCGGCATCCGTCGCTTCGGCGATGCGTTCATTCCGATGGACGAGACCATGGCGCACGCGGCGGTAGACGTCTCCGGCCGCCCGTACTGCGTACACACCGGCGAACCCGATCACCTGCTGCACGCGGTGATTCCCGGTTCCGGACCAGGCGCCCCGTATTCGACAGTGCTCAACCGGCACGTTTTCGAGTCGATCGCGCTGAACGCCCGCATCGCCCTGCACGTGCGCGTGCTGTACGGCCGCGACCAGCATCACATCACCGAGGCCGAATTCAAGGCGGTCGCGCGGGCATTGCGCGCCGCCGTCGAACTCGATCCGCGGGTGAGCGGTGTGCCGTCGACGAAGGGGACACTGTGACAGCGAAATCCGTCGCTCTGCTCGACTACGGCTCCGGCAATCTGCACTCCGCGCACCGCGCGCTGATCCGCGCGGGCGCGAACGTCGAGGTGACCGCCGATGCCGATATCGCGCTGGCCGCCGATGGCCTCGTCGTCCCCGGCGTGGGTGCGTTCGCCGCGTGCATGGCCGGACTGCGCGAGGTGAAAGGCGAGCGCATCATCGGTCAGCGGCTGGCCGGTGGTCGTCCGGTGCTCGGTATCTGCGTCGGCATGCAGATCCTGTTCGAGCGCGGGGTGGAATTCGGTGTGGAAACCGACGGGTGTGCGGAATGGCCGGGCGTGGTCGAGCGCCTGTCCGCACCTGTGCTCCCGCACATGGGCTGGAACACCGTGTCGGCTCCTACCGACAGCGTCCTGTTCGCCGGAATGGGAAGCGATACCCGTTTCTATTTCGTGCACTCCTATGCCGCGCAGACCTGGGACCTGCCGCCGAGTGAACACTTCGCCGCGCCGAAGCTCACCTGGGCCGAACACGGCGTCCCATTCCTGGCGGCCGTCGAGAACGGTCCGCTGTCGGCGACGCAGTTTCATCCCGAAAAGTCCGGTGATGCGGGCGCGCAGTTGCTCCGCAATTGGGTGAACTCGCTGTAAACACCCGCTGGCCAGGCGATTTGACATCGTGCACGCCGATAAGTAACTTTATCCAAGTCAGAGCGACACGGACACCGACCCGGAGCCCAAAGCGCAGCGGAAACGTTGAGCACAGTGGCCTGGGAAACGAGGTAGGACGAGGAGCGCCTGACGATCACACTGGTTCGGAAGGTTCCTGATTTTGAATTGGGTTCACGGCTGAGCTAAGCTGGATAAGTTGCCTCACCGATCGACCGGGGTCAAACCCGCTAGATGGTGTGTGCGTGTGTTCT